>JANQFW010000131.1 GCA_028277625.1 Candidatus Gastranaerophilales bacterium
CACATAGCTAAAGGAAAAGGACATCTGGCTAGGATTAGAGATATTTACAAGTATAGGAAGAAATTCCCCGAAAAATTTATAAAAAAGGAAGGAGGCAAAAAAAATGCAGCAAGTTCAAAAGGACGAACTGACCTCGACAAAAGTAATACTGACGGATGGAGTTTATGATTTTTCACCCTGCCCTGACTGCAACAAAAAGCCTGATATACATGAAATGAAGGTAATGTTTGATGGCAAATTCAAAATAAAGAAATTTCCGTCATATAGCTGCAATTGTTATCAAAAAAAGTTTGATGCCATAGAAAGCAGGGAACGGCAGCAAAGGATTAACGACAATTTCAAAAATTCTATGATGTCAGAAGCGTTTAAGACAGCGTACTTTAACAAATACCAAACTTGCAACTTCCCACAAAAAAAACAAGCTTGCATAGATTATTATAAAAATTTTAAGCCTGGAATTAGAAAAGGCTTATTTTTGATAGGTTCACCCGGCACTGGCAAAACGGAGTTGCTGGCATGTATTACAAATAACCTTATTAAAGATGATTATGTATGCATTTTTGCTGATTATCAGGAACTTATTGATAGGTCATTTAATGATAAAACAGTATTAAATAAGCTTAATGGGGCTGATTTTGTAGTTATAGATGACTTTGGCAGGCACGATGTGACTAAAGACTTTTATAATGATTTTATGTTTAAGCTTGTTAATTCTTTATATCGTAATAATAAAAATATTGGAATTACTATAAATCCAGATATATTAAGAGAATTAAAACGAATTAATAAAAATAATGCTGCAATAGATAGGCTTTATGAAATGTGTAAAACCGTTTTAAGGTTTGATGGTAAAAGTTACAGGCGTGAGTAATGAAAATATATATTTGCGTCAATTCTTACGGAGAACTTGACCTAGAAAGTTTAGAATCAAAATATACAGTAATGGACGACGCCTTTAAGCGTTGTTTCTTTTTGAATTACGGCATATACGAATCAAGAGAAAAATATTTTGTCACAACAAGATGGATTAATGACATTAGAAAGGTTATGAAATGGCAATTAGAAGTAAAGAAATGGCTGGAAAGCTAGACGGTAGAGAATATGGCGAAGAAATCACAAAAGAAGAGGAGCAATTAGCTAAGGAAAATAAGCTAGTTGTTGCCTTTGGAGCTTCTGATGATCTTATGATTTTTAAAGGCGCAATTGATGATGAAATTAGTTGCTACGGCGTAGAAAAGGCATATATTGACAATGGCAAAGTGCTTGAGAATGAATGCCTAGATCACGAATGCCCTTATTTTGAAGAAACAAAAGAACAAGCAAAGAGAATAACAGCTTCGTATGAGGGTGACAATAATGAAAATGGTTATGCTTGGCAGTATCAGACAGATATACCGCACGAGACATTTGATGTTCTGTTTGAGGGTAAGCCGTACTGCAAGGGCATAGTCTTTAGTTTAGATGACTTGTAATTATGCCTAAAGCAGTCCCACTAGAATCGGAAGAGCAAGAAGCTTTTATAAATTATTGTCATACCAAAAATATTAAAGTTATAAGCTCGGCAAATGGAATGTTTATAGGTAATTTGACACCAAGGCAACGAGCTAAAATAATCAACTCAATGAAAAATCAGGGAATGGCAAAAGGTTTTCCAGACTTGATGATCCTCGAAAAATCGAGAGAAAATCAAATCTTATTTATTGAAATGAAACGAAAAAAGGGCGGTAGTTTAAGCCCTGAACAAAAAGAATGGATAAAAACGCTTGATGAGTCTGGCTATTGTGTGGCAGTGGCTAGAGGATGCGATGAAGCGATTAATATACTGAATAACTATTTGAATGGTAATTACTAAAAATAGGAGAAAAATTAAATGATACCTGAAAAATTAACATTTACAGACTTGCTAGACGAAGTTAAAACAATAGATAAAGATAATAAGTCTGTTAAGCTTGGTGACGCTGTAGAATCTTCGCTAACAGAAGTTATTCAAAGAACTTACGAATACAGCAAAAGCGGAGCAATGGATATTAGCTTAAAATTTGCTCCAGGCTCAAAAAATGTTGTAGAAATCGTCGGCACTGTAAAAACCAAAATACCTACTGGTACTTTGAAAAATGAATTCTATCAAAGTATCAAAGGTAACTTGTACTTGGATAATCCTGAGCAAATGAAGCTCATAGGAAATAATGTAGAGCAAATAAATGAAAGGAAAACAAACTAATGATTACAGTAGAAACTATTAAGCACATTCAGGATTCAAAAAGACCTGAAAAGATTGAAATTACTCGTTACAATAACTATAGCGAGTCAAAGCAAGATGCTTACATTGATAATGGTGCTTATAGCATATTTGGAAATAATGACATACGCCACGAAGTAAGCAATATCAGAAGCTTTGAGGCCGTAATCTTTGCCGAATGTGAGAGGCTTGATAATGATTACGGTAATAATGTGAATATTAATTTCACATCCAAGGGTGGTCATTGCTTGCTGGATGCTGATCAGGGCAAGCATAAAGTTATTTTTGAGCGTACCAAGTCACAGCAATGGCTTTTACTTGAAGGCAATTTAAATGAATTTTTAAATCATCAACAATTATTATATTTACTTCAATCATTGAAACCATCCTTAGTAAATTATAAACCGCTTATTAGTCACTATCAAAAGCTTAGAATGGTAGGTAAATCGGAAAGTATTAGTAACCCTTGCTTTTCAAATGGTGAACTAGGAGAAGGCTACACAATTAAATACAAGCTTGAGGGTAATAAGCAGGAAGAGGCAGAACTGCCAATGTTTTTTGAAGCTGAAATTCCATATTCAAAAGGAAGTGAAGTTAAGTATAAGCTAGATATTGAGATATTAATAAGTTTGGATATGAACAATAAGCTTATATTCAAGTTGATTTGTCCAGATTTTGAGCAAGTAGAAGAAAAAGCAATATTTGATGAAGTTGCAATATTCAAAGAGCATTGCGATAAAGCAGAAATGAGTGGATTGCTAATTATAGAAAATTTCTAAAATAGTTTAATTAAGAGACAGTACAAGAGGGGGCTTAACCGCTCCCTTTATTATTTAAAGGAGAATGAAAGTGAATTTAATAAAAAGAAAGCTAATAACTGAATATACTTTGGCAGTTGCAATGTTTGTAATGCTAACCCTTGTGGGGGCGATATTTATAGGTGGAGGGTTGTAAGGTGGGTTTTATCTTTTTGCTGTTTATCATATCCATGTTAATTTGCGCTGTTATGTCAACCTG
>JANQFW010000139.1 GCA_028277625.1 Candidatus Gastranaerophilales bacterium
AAGGTGCTTAAAGTATCGCAGGAAGATATTAAAGCTTGGGTTTTAGCTGATAAATACTCGTTGGATATTCTATCTATGGCATGGGATATTTGCATATCATCAGAAGATGGATAAAGTTTTAAACTGTAATTAATTCTATATTATGGGCTTTTTTGCTTATTTTGCTTTTTTTATTAATGATTTAAATTTATCTACGGCTCTTGGTACAGTACTTGCTAGCGGGCCTAGTTCTAAGTTATCAAAAGCTTTTTCTTGCAATGATATAATAGGAATACCTACTTGGTTTTTGAAGTGCTTTATAGATTTAACTCCCAATTTTTCTTTTATTAAATTTTTTATATTATATATTTTTCCTGAGTCCTTTAATTGTCATTCTTATTTTCTTTTAGCTCCCTTAAGAGTCCTAGTAACAGCCTTCATTTTTTTACTATTATTTATATTAAATATTTTAAGTAAAAGAAAAAATAAACTCAATTAAAAATAATTTAGCTTTTAAACTTATAATTATTCTGTCGACATATTTTTTAGTATTTTTTTAAATATAACTTTTAAAAATATTGCTAATGAAATTTTTTAGTCATATAATCCTTACTTAACTATTAAATGATAATCCAATATGCATTAAAAAAACAAAATCCAAGCTGGATCGAAAAAGGGTAAGTAAAAAAATTATGACAACGCTTTTAAATACAAAAAAACTTAATCTTCTTGCTAAAGCTCTTAATACAAGAGAAAACACACAAAAGGAAAACCTTAAAATAAACTTAAACGGGCTTAGCCAAGACACTTTTGAGCTTAGAAGCAATAAAACCAAAGGATTCTCCTTTACTGGAAAATCGACAAAGCTTAGTGATGTTGAGGCCAAAGTAGATGAACATAAACTTGAAAATGGTTTAAAACCTAAATACATTAACCTCATTAATGACGGGCTTAAAAGTGGCAAAGATGAAAAGGTTAATGAAGCTATAAATCTTTCAGTAAAAATAGGCACAGAATGTGGTCATCAAATATACAACAAACTTGCAAAAGATCTGATTAAGCCTCTTCTAAAAGATACAAACCCAAAGTTCATAGCTAGTGGGATAAGTATATTAAATCAAATAGGTCGTATGCCTCAAAATAATAAAAATATCCTAGATCATCTTATTGAAGAAGAACCTTTAAACCAAAAACCAAATTTAGCAGGATTAGCTATAGGAGCACTAGCAACTATAGGTTCAACGCAGTATCCAGCAGAGTATTATGGCCTAATAAGCGCTCTTTTACCTAAAGTTAAGAAAGAGAATGAACCTTCTCTAGTTCCTATAATATTAAATGGGATGACAAGCATACTACAAAAGCAACTTTTATTTACCGACCAGGTAGCTCAATGCTTGAATAGCCTAGATAATTATAAAAATAGTCAAGATCGCGATATAACAAAAGCTAGAATATTTGGATATGCTGTACTGGGTGATAAATTTCAAGAACATGCCCCAGCCTGCATCAATAACCTAGCACCTATTATTATTAATAATTGTGAACAAGATCCAAAAATTGCGCAAGCAGCACTAAAAGTAGTAGGAGACATAGGTGCAAAGCATACAGGTATTACCAAAACCGCAATAGGAGTGTTAATGCCTGTTGTTGAAAAAGAAGGTATACCTGCAGAAGTTTCATTAACTGCTATAAAATCCGTAAATACAATAGTAGAAAAGCCTTCTAACGTCCAGGAGTTAACTATTGTGGCTCCATTTATCCTGAGTAGAATGAATAAAATAATTGACACAGCTAAAAGTCAAGACCAATCACTATTAACACCTGCTATAAATTTATTTAGGTTACTAGCAGAAACATTTGCTAATGTACCCGGCTGTAAAGATGCGTATGCTCAAAGCCGCGAAAAACAAATGAAAGATGTTCGAGTAGCAGCAGAATTTACCAAACAATCAATGGAAGAAAGCCCCTCAGAGTTATTTGGAATAAGCTCGCCTAATAAATTTGAAAAAGCTGAGAAAGAATTTAGAGAGCAGGAGAAAAATAGAATCGAAAATTTAAAAGCTCAATTAAGTATATATGCAGAAGGCTCTTCAGAGTATGAAAAGGCACAAGCAGAGTTAGCTAAAATTCAACAGCAAACAATTGAAAGAAATCAAATAGAGCAAAAACATGCCTCAAAACCCTTAGCAGCTCTTCAACAGAGATTATTAAAGCAACAAATGGAAGAGAAACAAAGAGAAATATTCGGCGGACCTTCAGAACCTATACAGGCAGAACAAGTTGAAAGCCGCGACAGAGATAAACAGACAAGCAGCTCTTAAATGAAAGGTAAGGACAATTATGATAACATTTTTTGATACAAAAAGATTTTCTCTTTTTATTAAAACCTCTAATTTAAAAAGAAAGAAAGAAGAAACACTTAATACACGCTTAAAAGGTCTCAGCCAAGACACTTTTGAGCTTAAAAGTAGTAAAAAGTTAGCATTCTCCGGAAAATCCGCTGAAAGCCTTCAGGATATTTTTGATAAGCTAAATGATCCAAATAATGGACTTAAAAAAGGCTTAATAAAAGATAAACGTCTTGGCAAGAGCTCTGATAAAGCCCCTGATAAATATATTCAAATGATTAATGGTAATCAAGGACTTAACAGTGAGAACCCTGAAGAGATTAAGCAGGCTGAAAATCTTATAATAGAAATAGGAAAACGTTATGCTCCTGAGAAAAAGGATAAGCTTACAGCAGATATTGATAAAGCACTTATGCCAAGAGTTATTCAGCCTTTACTGCAAAGCAATGAAAGACAAAAAGTATCTACAGGTATTAAAATAATAGAAAAAACAAGCAGCAACAATTGGCAATTTGCTAAAAAAAACACAGATACGCTAGATCGTTTTATTAATCAATCTTATAAACTAGGCAATCAAGGCTTAGAGTCTGAAGATACTATATCAATAAAATGTCAAGCTATAAAAGCAATAGAAATCATTGCTAAAAAGCAGCCTGCTGTAGCAGAGCCTAGCTTTAACAAGCTACTACCTCTTATTAGTCAGAATAGTCATCCAGGTATTGTATTACAAGCATTAGACTCAGTATATAAAATCGCTACGGAATATGAACCTTTAGAGGATAAGCTTAAAGAGCGTAAAGATATTCCTGAAGTATTAATTAATGTAATATCCCAAAATGCAAATGAACAAGGTGCACAATTTTTAGCTCCTACTATAATTCTATTTAATAATACGCACAATATATTTGGAGGTACAGAGCAGTATCAAAAGGCCATAAAGTCTATATTAGAACTTGCGGGACAAAATCCTAAATTAGAAGGATCTTTGGATGAATTACTTTATAAAGAACAAGAAACTGAAGGACAACCTTCAAAACAAATTTCGTCAGAATCACTTAGTAAAAGCGAAGAAGGCTTTTTGAAAAGAGAAGAAGAAGAGTTGAATTGGTTTAAAAATGAGATTAAAAAATATAAACGAGGGACATTGGGGTTCATGATTGCAGCAGAAAAGATAAAAAAAATAGAAAATGATCGAAAAGCAAGAGCTGAAGTACAAGCAAGAGCTGAAGTACAAGCAAGAGCTCAAGTACAAGCAAGAGCTCAAGTACAAGCAAGATCTGAAGCAAAAGGAAAGTCGTCACAATTAGCTTCAACTGAAGCTCAACTACCAAGTCCAGATCGATCAGATCCAGGTACAAGACAAACAGCAGGCACAAAGGAATGATGTAATAACAAGCAGATTATAAAACAAGAAGTATGAAAGCATTAATAGCAAACAAAAGGTAAAAATAACTATGATAAAGCTTTTTAATACAAAAAAACTTAATACTATTGCTCAAACGAGTAATTCAATAAAAAAAAGCAAAAAAGATGGCCTTAACAAAAACTTAAACGGTCTAAGCCAAGACACTTTTGAACTTAGAAGTGGCAAAAAGTCAGCATTCTCCGGAAAATCCGCAAAAAGCCTTCAAGATATTCTTAACAAGCTAAATGATAAAAATAATGGACTTGAAAAAGGCTTAATAAAAGATAAACGTCTTGGCAAGAGCTCTGATAAAGCCCCTGATAGATATATTCAAATGATTAATGGTAATCAAGGGCTTAACAGCCAGAATCCTGAAGATGTTAATCAAGCTAAAAATCTTATAATAGAAATAGGTAAACGTTATAATCCTGAGAAAAATGATAAACTCACAACAGATATTGATGAAGCACTTATGCCACAAGTTATTGTACCTTTACTTCTTAGCAATCAGCGCCCAAAAATATCTACAGGAATTGAAATTATAAAAGAAATAAGCAGCAATAATTGGCAATTTGCTAAAAAAAACATAGATGAGCTCAATCGTTTTACTACACCATTTTATACATTAGGCAATCAAAGCTTCGATTCGGATGCTGTAATATTAACAAAGCGCCAAGCTATAAAGGCAATAGGAGACATTGCTGAAGAACAACCTGTTGTAGCAGAGTCTAGCACTAATAAGTTACTAGCTATCATTGATAGAAAAAGTCTAGAAGCTACTCTAAGAGAGGATGTGCTTCTAACGGCTGTAGACTCTATGTATAAAATAGCAAAAGCTAATGAGGGGATTAAAGAACGAATAAAAAATACTCCTGAAATAAAGGATGCATTGATGACCATATGCAAATCAGGCTCAAACTATACAGAACATGCTATAAATAAGCTAAAATTGTTTGCAAGCCTATATGGACGTGAAAGTAAGGCTTATGCTGGTGCTGCTAAACATGCAGAAGAGTTAACGAGAGAAGCCCAAAAAGGTGAGATATTTGGAGATGCTGAGGCTAGGTTTAAACAACAGCAAGTGGCGAAAATTGAACGACTTCAAGCTCAATTAGCAACAACTCATCCTCAACATCCTCTTCGAGAAGAGGTGGAAAAACAATTAAGGCAGCTTCAAAATCAGGTGGAAGAAGCAAAGAAAGTAGAGGGCGAGGCACGTGCAAACAAAAGCCCAGAAGTGTCTAGCGAAGATTAAAATAAGTTAGAAGGTAAAGAGTTATGATAAATATTTTTAAAATAAAAAAACTTAATGCTCTTGCTAAAACCAATACTGCAAGAAAGAAAGATAAAAAAACAAACACTAATACAAGCTTGAACGGGCTGAATAAAGATACCTTTGAGCTTAGAAACAATAAAACTAAAGATTTAACATTCAAAGGTAAATCAAAAACTCTTGATGATATCTATAATAAGCTACTTGATCCAAACAAACAGTTCCGCTTAAGTGATAAGAAGATTAAGGTTCTTAATGATGCATTTAAAGGAACAGAGTCTGAGAAGGCAAAAGGTTTAGCCATAAGAATAGGAGTAAATTGCGATAATGATATATACGATAAGCTTGCAGAGAAAGTTATTGAACCTCTTCTGAGAGATGAAAATAAAGCACTGGTGTCCACAGGAATAAGTATAATAGGAGAGATAGGTAGCTTGCCCCCAAATGCTACAGATATATTAGATAGATTTATTTTATCTAGAGATCATATTCTTGCAGAAAGAGCCATTCAAGCACTAGGTGATATTGGTGTAAAGAATCCAAATGACCCTTCTGTAAAACAGATAAAATCCGTTATTCAAATACCATTTGACGCAGCGAGAGACCAAAGCGCAAGACCACTACTGGCTGCGATGAAAGCAACACGTGAAATACTTGAGAAACATCCTAATGCTCAAAACTTTGTTGATGTTATTCCAAGTGTAGCAAATAGAGGAAGAGAAATAGCTTCATACGCTTCTGAACACGAAGACGGGTTAATACTCCCTATTTTTGATGAGCTTGATGCCTGGAGGAAAGCATACCCTCGATCAGAGGAAGTACAAAGTACTTATACAGATATTCTTTCTATTCCAACTTACAGAGACATAAGTAGCAGAGGAGTAAGATCAGAGGCTATAAGCCAACAAGCAGGAGCTAGAGCCATGCAGGTAAGAGAAAGCGGGCAATTTTTTATTGAAGGAGAAGGTCCTAGTGGATCTTAAAAGTATATAAAATAATAAGAAGGATAAGATTATGATAACATTTTTTAATGCAAACAAATTTAATACTCTTACTAAAACTATTAATACAAGAGATAAAAATAAAAAAGAAAACTTTAACACAAACTTTAAAGGGCTTAATAAAGATACTTTTGAGCGCAGCAGCATCAGTCACCCGGCAATCAATATATCATTTAAAGGACCATGTGGTTGTGACTGCGGTGATGATGACTTTGTTCATCTTGATAAGATTGAAAAAACACTTAACAGAGCTACACCAGATAATTTTACATTAAAAGATAAAGATGTTAAAAGTATCAACAGTGCTTTGGGTAGCAATGAGAATGATGTTCAGGCAAAAGCACAAAATTTAGTAATAGATATAGGCAAAAAATGTACAAATGCAGACACTAACAGTAAGCTTACAAATGAAGTAATTGCACCTCTTTTAAATGATGAAGCTAATGAAGACAATGTACTGACAGGAATAAATATTGTTGGCGAAATATCTAAAGTTAATGGGGAATATGCAAATGACAACCTTGGTCTTCTGGATCCTTTTCTTGCAGGAACCTCTCTCTCCCAAAGACCAGAGTTAGCAAAAAAAGCTAGACAAACAGTAGTAGAAATAGGAGCCTCTCAACCTGGACTTGCAGATCATATAATTCATCGCTATCTAAATCCTATTATTACAGCTGATAGTCCAGATCTTGCCGTATCTGCTATAGGGTCATTAGCTACAATAGCCAGAGCAAATGAAGATATAAAAACTAAAATAGCAAGCCACGATTTTATACCAAACAGAATGCGATCTATAGTTGATGAAAACAGAAATAATGAGATTGGGGACCGTGCTTTTAAGTTATATCAAGAGTTAAATGATATCTACTCTAACAACAGCGCCTATCAAAAGAACGCCCGTCTGCTAAAGACAATGGGATTTGGAGATTCTTCACAAGCTAGAGGATCAGCTCCAGCGTTATCCAAAAGATTATCAGAAGACTTACAACGAGGAGAAGGTTCTTCACAGAGAAGACAAACTCCAGAAGCACCTCTTTCACCGCATTATCAAAAGTTTCAAGAGTTACTACAAAGAGCATCAATGGATAGGCAAACAGCAGGTGCTTCACAAAAGCCACCAGCTCAAATACAATCAGATCCATCAGCTCGAAGAAAAGCCCTAGATCTAACCCCGTCTCCATATTCAAAAGGGATTCCAGGGTTGCTGGGAGAAGGTACTTCACAACAACAGCCACTAGCTCGAAGGTCATCAACAGGTGGGCGATCAGCAGGCCATTCAAGAGATGTAAGAGTATCATCAGAAGAACTACCTGGTAGATCAACAGCTCGAAGATCATCAATAGGTAGGAGATCAGCAGGTCCTTTAAGAGATGCAACAGACGCCTCTCCAGGAGCTAAGCCTTTATTATGGTCAAATCCGCTAGCAGAACCACTATCTGGAAGGTCATCAGATCAATCAGCTGGAATAAGCAGAAGAAGAGAAGCTTTAGATCTATCTCAAACTGGCGAAGCAGGAGGCGAAGCGACCCTTGAAGGATGGAGGACTATTTTGCCTGCAACAGCTGATAGCCCAACTGATAGTCAAAGGGCTAGAGAAGAAGCAGAAAGAGAAGAAGTACAAACAGCACTAGGAAGAGAAGCAGAAAGAGTAGCAAGAGAAGCAGAAGAAGAAGCAGAATTCAAAAATTGGAGAGCATTATTTGATCCCTGGAAGGAAAAATAATCATGATAACATTTTTTAATAAACAACAACTCTGTCCACTTTTGAACAAATCAAAAGTAAATGAGAAAAGCACAAAAGAAACCTCCGGCAGAAGTTTAAAAGGTCTTAGCAAAGATACTTTTGAACTTAAAAACAAAGCAAAAAATTTATCCTTTAAAGCTGATAGAGATGATACACATTGTATTAGATGCATTCCTGGGTTTTCTCCTAGACCGACTCTTGCTTCTATTCGTAGTCAGGTAGAAGATAATAACCTAATGCACGGGCTAACAGACCAGTATATTGAGGTTATCAATGGAGATCAAGGCTTTGCAAGCAATGATGTTAGTCGAGTTCAACAAACTAAAAGTTTAATAATAGATATAGGTCAAATAGATAATGATGAGATAAATAGTAAACTTAGTGCACAAGTCATTAAGCCTCTGCTGGATAGCCAAGATAAAGCTAAAATAGCTATAGGCATAAATATTGTAAAAAATATTGCTAAAACTAGCCCTAACTATGCAAATATAAACCTTGAGACCCTGGATCCATTTTTTATGAATGAAGATAAACTAAGTACTGACCCTAACTCCGCAATTTTGGCAATAAATGCCATAGAAGAAATAGCAACTGTTCAACCAAATCTTGCTCCGTATTTTCTTAATGAAAAACTAAAGCCTGTTGTTATTAGTGAACAACACCAAGTCAGTCACCCACGAGTAGTATTACAAGCTACAAAATCAATAGCTAGGCTGGCAGAAAATAATGATGCTATTCAAGCTCAAATAGAAAATGACGACTCTATCCCGAAAGCAGTATTTAAAGTATACGACAAATCAAAGGAAGATGGCATAAAAGAAGAAGCTTCTCGCATATACAAAAGTCTAGATAGCATATACAAAAACCGTTCTTTCTATAAATCAAATCTACAACTTATAGAAAGATCAAAAAGGTCAGCAGGGGTTTCAGTCACTTAGAAAAGACAAATACATAAATTTAAATTGATAAGAAAGGGTAAGTAAGATAATCATGATAACATTTTTTAATAAACAACAACTTAGTCCGCTTTTGAATAAATCAAAAGTAAAAGAAAAAAGCAAAAAAGAAACCTCTAACACAAGCTTTAAAGGGCTTAGCCAAGATACTTTTGAACTTAGAAGTAGTAAAAATAATGATTTAGCATTCAGAGGAAAAAAGTCAAAAACTGTTGATGATATTAGGGAGAAGCTATTAAATAATAGTGATAATTTTAAATTAAGTGATAATAAAATTACTATTATTAATGATTCCTTTAATAATGGTACGCCTGAAGAAGTTAAACAGGCTGAAGATTTAACAGAAAGAATATGCAAAAATTGTAAGGATGATGTATATGATAAGCTTGCAGAGAAGGTTATCCAGCCTCTTTTACAAAGTCAAAATAGAATTACAAAAGCTAAAGGAATAAAGATAATAAATGAAACAGGTAAGTTACCTCCAAGCAATGAAGCTATATTAGAGCCTATTTTTAGAGGTAGCAATATCGACCTTACAAAAATGGCAATTACAGCACTTGGAACTGTAGGCATGAAGAGTCCTAATAGCCACGCTGTAAGACAAATACTACCATTCATTAGAGATGAGAGTAAGGTACAAGAATATCCAACGCTAGCATTGGAGGCTATAAGCTCAACACGTAAAATACTATCAAGTACCCCTAATGCTCAAAATTTTGTTGACCTTATTGAGTTAATTCCAGAAAGATTAATAACAATAACAGCACAGGCTAAGGTTACCAACAGAGCTCTTTTGCCTGATATTTGGAACGAGGCTAACAGGTGTAAAGAAGCATTTCCTAACTCTCCTAACATAGTAACAACCTGCAATACAATCACATCAGATGAAGAAATGAAAGACGCTGCTAGGGTACATCAACAACTCCTAGATAGAATGGATCAAATAATAGAGGAGGGGACTATTTTCACTCAAGAAGAAGGTCCTTCAGTAACAAGAAGAGGAGGACAATCTGCAGGTACTTCAGAAGGAAGAAGAACCCCACCAAGAGGAGGCGGAGGAAACATTCCAGCAGGTAACATAGACGACTAGAGCATATCCTTAAATCTTGATAGAAATTTCAATTAGAATTATGTACATTTTTTTATTTTGATATATAATAATCTATTAATATAATTATGGAGATAAGATATGCAGAAAATAAGACAAATAGGAGAACCTGTACCACCAACAAGGCGTCTAGTAAACTATATTGATAAATGCCAAGAAGAAGAAGCAAAAACAGGGCGTAAGGTTGATGATGCTTATATGCTACATCAAGGAAGTAAACCAGGTACGGGTGTAGCTACTACTCCGGCAGGAGACTTTGTTGATATTCAAGTTGCTAATCCCAGCACAGAGAGTATTCCATTCTTGAAGGATCCTAATTCAGGAAATCCTAAAAGTAAACTGCACGCAGCCATGCGCAATGTAAAAGACAAAATAGCTGATGCAGCAAAACTGGCATGTTGCATACCACATAGGTCAGCATCTAGCGACAGCCTCGAAGAAATGCCTTTAAGAGAAGGTTTAGAAGCCTTAAGTAGCGCTAACTTAGATAAAGTTCTTCAAGAAGAAGCTAACAAGCCAGGTACTAGCACTAAAAAGAAAAAACCTTCTGAATCGACCCCTGTTAATTTTTTTGTTACCAACCATCTCCCTGGAAAAAAAGAAGAGGTTGAAGAAGACACTATCTTTATAAATAAGCCACAAAAATAACGCATCAAATAACAGCTTTCTCTCAGTCTAAAAAAAGAGAAGGCTGTTAGCTTATACTAGCTCTAAAATATCTCAAATATATCTCTTTTCCGGCACTATTAGGGTAGTGCTGGTTTTAATATTTCTTTAAATATGACTTCTAAAAACATTGCAAATAAAAAAGATTTATCTTATGACTGGCGATAAAATAAAAAATTCTTATAGATCGAGAAAGGATAATTAGACAATAATGATAACGCTTTCCTGCGCAAAGCAGCTAAACTATTTTGTCAACAAATCTGGTTTAAAAGAAAAAAGTACAAAAAAAAACTATAATAAATCTTTAAATAATTTTAATCAATATAATTCTGAAAATAAAAGTAAAAATTTAAGATTTAAAGGCGGAAACTTTAGCAAGTGGGCGTATGGACTTAAAGCACATCTTAATGATATAGAACTTAAGCTAGAAAAGCACAGCCTAAAAAATGGCTTAAAAGATAAATATATAGATATGATCAATGGCAGATATGGCCTTAAAAGCCGTAACGCTATAAGTCAAGATAAAGCTGAAGCTCTAGTAATAAAAATAGGTACAACCTGTGAGGAACAGACAAAAGAAAAGCTTACAAAGCAAGTAATTCTTCCTCTTTTAGAGGATAAAAATCCTAGAGGAATAAATATATTAACCCAAATAGCTAAAGCTGATAAAAACTATGCAAAAAAACTTCTACAGACCTATTTAAATAAAGACTACGCCAAAGAAAACATTAGCCTTTTAGATCCTTTACTTAAAGAAGACTCTTTAAGAGCAATTCCTGACTTGGCAGAGAATGCAATAAGAACACTAGGAGAAATTGGTGCAAATCATCGAGAAGAGGTAAAAAAGTACTATACAAACTCAAACCTTGAAGAACTGAGTCCTTTTCTTCAACAAGAACATATAAGTGCCTCCCCGGATCTAACAAGAAAACCTAAATGCCACCTTGAAAAAACACGCCCTCCTGTAGAAGAATTTTTTAAACCTAAATATTCTGAAGAAGAATACAATAAAAGAATAAAAAAGGCTCAGCAGGCAATAAAAAATATAGACGCAAGTCATCCCGAATGCATTGCAAAACAAAGTTATGAAAAATTAGAATCTACTCTACAAAGGCTACACAATATACCAGATGATAGCGTACGCACCAAACTTAAACAGACAGTGTCAGATAACTTGATAAAAATAGTTGAACACCATCCGATGTTGCCGGAAGAGCTCTTAACACGAAACAGAGATATGCTAATCAAACCTATGCTAGAATCTAAAAATCCCAAAGAGGTAGTTAAAGCGATAAGTGCATTCACAAAAATAGCTAGAGTAAATAAAAACTATGCTAAAAAAAACCTTAAGCTTCTAGCTCCTTTTTTACAGCAAGATTCTTTAACAGCGCACCCAGCCTTAGCAGAAGTGGCGATAAAAGCGTTAGGGTATATAGGCGCAGCACACTCAAATTTAGGAGTAGATTGCGCGGTAAAATTAACTCCTGTTATTAATCGAGGCAACAATAAAAGACTATATCCAAAGCTCACATTAAACGCAGCAAATGCATTATATAAAATATCAGAAGAAAATCGAGGACTAGGTATTTATAGACGGTATCCAGTAAGGACTGCTATAGACACATTTGGAGAAATAGGCGCAAACTGCCCAGAGCATGCAAGCTACTGCATCAAGAAGCTTATTACTTTTACTAAATATGATGACAATAAAAGCAACTTTCCAAAACTTGTAGTGGATGCTGCAAACTTGGCAGATAAAATAAGTAAAAAAAATAATTCTCTAAATATAGAAAAAAATGTTATTACAACAATAATAGATATAGGAAAAACATATCCACAACATGCAGAATCTAGTATTGATAAACTAACTAATTTTATTGAATCTGAGGACAATATAAAAATAAGTCCGGGCCTTGTAGTGGATGCTGCAAATGTAGTATACAAAGCAGCAGTCAAAAGCACCTCCACTACAGTTAAAGAAAAAGTTAAAAATAATTCATCAATTCGCAATGCAGTAATTGAAATATCTAAGCAAGCTAAAGAAACAAATCCCAAAGCAGCCAAAGATGCAGACGATTTATTAAAAGAAATGGATAAAATAATGGACGCATTAATGCCTGCTCCAGCTCCTCAGGCGGCAAAAGTAAAAAATGAACATAGCGCATATAGCAACAACATATATGGTTATAGCAAACTTACTACAGAAAATATTTGCACAGTCAACAAATAGGGTTAACAAGACTAGAAATTTTATTAAAAGAAGAAGAAATAGATAATGTGCCTTAGGCACCAAAAAAAAAGGCCGAGCAAAGCTCAACCTATAGCTGGATCGTGTCTGGGTAAGAGTCGAATATATGTGTGTAATATTATAAAACCAAATTTATTGATAAAATGAAATTAGCCGACTTTCCAATCTGCTGGTATAATGGATTATATTAAAGTTTTTACTTATATCGCACTCAAGCTGAAAGAGCCGATTTAAACTTATGTTAGAAAAACTAAAAAACCTAAAAAAATTTTTTTCCAAAACTTTTGTATTAGCTGCTCTTGTTGTATTTGCAATACTAATAATAGTTTTCTACCCCTGGATAAATTCACAGGTTAAAAAAGGCTTATCTTTTTATCACGTCTACCGGGGAGATAATGCCTATAAAAAAAGAGAGTATCAAGAAGCAATAGAAAGCTATCAAAAAGCATTAAAAATCTACCCCAAACACGTAAAAGCAAGATACAATCTGGGCAATATTTATGTAGTCTACGAAGACTATAAAAACGCAGAAAAATGCTACAGAGAAGTAATAAAAATAAGCCCCGACTTTTACAACGCCAGAATAAACCTGGGCATAATACTCTCAGAATATATAAAAAACTATAAAGAAGCACTAACACACTACACAAAGGTAATTGACTCCAAAAAAATGGTTATTTCAATACCTTTGATCTACAACAACTCAGAATACATAAGACTAAACAAAGCAGTTGCCCACTACAACAGGGCTCTGGTTTATTATTCACAATCAATTATAAATAACTTTATAAGAGAAGGCAGAAGTAAATTCTGGAAAAAGGCAGCCAAAGACTACGAAAAATCCGTAGAATACAATAATAAAAGCTATGAATCTCATTATAACCTAGGCCTAACATATCAATTGCTAAAAAGGCATAATAAATCACTTGAATCTTACTGTAACGCAATTGCGCTTGACCCTTTTGCTTTTGATGCGCACTATAACTTAGGCATTTTATTAATGGAAAAATTAAACTATAAAGATGCAATAACAGAATTTGAAAAAGCAGGACTAATTTTAGACTCAAATGGAGAAGTTAATAAGTCCAAACTTGTATACTACAGACTGGAAGAAGCAACGCAAAAAGTTGTTATCATAAAGGGCGACGACCATTATAGCCGTCAAACAGAAGAAAAAAAAGCAGAAAAACCGCCTGATGAAATTCAAATTACCTACGTAAACGGCATAGTTAAACTCTCAGACGAATATGATAAACAGTTTATAAAATATATGAAAACTAATAACAGCTGCAAGGTCATAGACCTGGATAAAAACTAGTTATTATAAAATCCAATTTCTAAAATATCCTCAAGCCTATCAGTTGCAATAATATTAAATATTTTATCCTTTAGCTCATCCAGCTTTTCCGGTGATAAATCATCAAAATGACTTAAAGCCGCAGGCAGTTTGATTTGATCAGTGCTTACAACATCACCAAAATTATGATTAATTTGCAAAAACTCCAAATAAGCTTTTATTATACCGGCAATCTCAGGGGCAACTTTAGAAGGCCTTTTAACATAACGCTTAAAGTTTTTATTAAATTTATCAAGATAATCCAGCATATACTCAGGCTCTTCTCTATAAAGAAACTTTTCTTCAGCCTGCTCTTGAGACATGCCCTCTGCCGGATTGCCCATAATAGACTTAGGAGAATCTTTAAACCTTGTCTTTAAGTATCCACCCCACAAAACACAACCTAAATACACAGAAGCACAAGCTTTAAACTTTTTAACAATACCAGCTTCATGCTTTGTAATCTGAAACTTAACCTGGTTAGGGACTTTAAGCTTTAAAATATTGCCCACACTAAATTCTACATAATCCATAAAAGACGTACTAAACTTAGACCAACCCGGATCAAATGGCACTTCTTTTTCAAAATCTGTCATAACAACTTCCTCTTAATTTATATTTATAAAACTACAATAGTAATAATATATTATTATTGCTATTATATAAAAACAGTATTTTATACTGATCGTGTAAAAGCTCATTCAAAAAGAGTAGTTAGGCATTAATTGATGAGCTATATAAAATGTTGTAATATAATTATACTGCTCATTAATAAAATTATGCGGAGTCTCTTGATTTGGGAACAGTTGGATATATATATTCTTATAGGGTAAAAAATCCTGATTGGGAAGTTGAAACAAAGCTTCAAAAGGATAAAATCAGAGACTATTGCGCGCAAAACTCTTTAGAGTTATCAAACTTCTACGAAGAGCCAATAACCAGCAGGCCAGAGAACAAACCTGTCTTAAAAAAACTCTTAAACGATGCTAAATTTAACTCATTTGCAGAATTGATAATTGTAGACTTAGACAGATTTGGAAGAGATGAGCAAATAAAAAAAAATATCCTAAAATGGTTCACTCAAAATAATATAAAGCTAATTACCATTAACGCAACAACAGCACAAAACACTACAGAATCAGCAAAAATACAACGCATAAAACAAAAAGTAAAAGATATACCTTCCCTACCGGAAGTTGTAACTAAGGTGGTCAAGTTAGTTCAAGATCCTAACTCTTCTGCATTGCAACTAGGCAAAGTTATTTCTCACGATCCGGGCTTAACAGCCAAAGTACTAAAGCTTGTTAACTCTGCATACTATGGATTTCCTAAGCAAATCAGCTCTATCCAACATGCCATAACCATTCTTGGCTTTGCTACAATGAGAGGGCTAGTTTTATCATCAAGTGTTGTCAAAATTTTCACGCCCAAAAGCACAGGCTTAATAGCATTAGATTATAAAAAATTTTGGAAGCACTCTCTGCTAAGTGCTATTTCGTCTAAAACCGTAGGAGAGTTTACAGGGCACAAAGCAGAAGACGATATATTCAGTGCCGCAATTATGCATGATATAGGAAAAATTATTCTTGAGCAGTATGACCATGAAAATTATATAAAAGCCCTAAAGCAAGCCCCCGAACCATTGAATTATAAAATGGTCTTGAGTAGTGAAAAAAAACATTGCGAAGTTACCCACGGCGAAATTGGTTCAATAGTTGCACAAAGTTGGAACCTACCGCAAAGCATAACAGATGTGATATTACACCACCATACACCCCTGGCATCTACAAATTATAAGAATTTAACATCCATGGTTTACCTCGGAAATATTTTATCTCACTTTGCAATTAAAGAAGCTGCATTGGACATTAGTTCAATAGATATGTCAGTATTAAATTACTTGGGAATTGATAGTGATAGCTTATTGCAAATTTATTCTGATATTCTGGAAAAATCCGACAATATGGAAGGTATGGATGAATTTTTTGAGTAATTTGCACAATATATAGGTGTAATAGACTTGGCAACATTACTTTCTTTTGATTTTTTAACCGAATTAACCCTAATATCTTCTCAAAGTGACTCTGCTGATAAATTTGTCAGGGAAATTAATTATTTATTCAGCAAATATTATAATTTTGATGGGTTAAAAGTATTTATATATAACAAAGAAGAAGATTATATCTATGATTTTTCAAAAAATCGACAGCTTTTAAGCCAAGAAGAAGCTTATTTCAAAAATATTATAAATAATACAAATGCATATTCTGCTGATGATTTTTTTAAATTTTTGCATTTAAACGGCAAAACATTTGATTTTAGCTCTAAAAAAGAAATTGAAATAATTAAAAACTCAAAAATAAATATTATTCTAAATATAGATAATAAAACCACCGCACTGTTAGAATTCTCAACTCAATACAGAACCGACTTAATGCCCAATGATATAAGCTACTTAGAGATTGCATCAGGGCAAATAGCCTCATTTATAAAATTATACCTAGATAAACGAAGTCTAATAAGAGAAATAGATCACCACGAAATAACACGAGAACTGTTAACCCATTTGGAAAAACGCCTAAGCTTTAATAAAATCGGGTGTATACTCGGAGAAATGCTAGATAAGTTCTTAACTGACAACCTTGTTTATATATTTACAAAAGCACAAAACAACCAACACAAATTGATATGGCCTAAAAACTGTATAATACCTAATATTTATAATACTTTGTCGAGTATAAACAATAGATATCAAATACTAAAAGAAAAAAACATAGGTATTTTTATGATTAAAGTATCTGATAGCATAAGCTTTTATATTGTTGTATACGATAAAGGAACAAAAATATTAACAGATGACATAAAATACCTAGCCCAAATATCTGCCCAACTTGAACTAGCAATGCAAAAATCCTATATACACGCAAAAAAAATAAAAGAAGCTAATATTGATAGCCTAACAAACTTAAATAATAGGCGTGCATTCGACAATAAACTCTCAGAACTTTTAGAAAAAGCTCTTAATTCAAACATGCCACTAAGCTTTTTGCTTTTAGATATTGATTATTTTAAAAATATAAATGATAAATACGGTCACTTAGTTGGTGATAAGGTTTTAACAGAGGTGGCTAATATTATTAAAGGGCAAATAAGATCAAATGATTTTGCGGCCAGATATGGTGGTGAAGAGTTTGCAATAATTTTACCTGACACAAGCATTGATGAGGTTATTGTTATAGCGGAAAGAATACGCAAATCTATTGAGACAACTAAGTTTTATTATCAACAAGATAAATATCTAACTTCATCTATCAGCATTGGAATAAGTTCTACTGACAATAACTGCAAAAGCACAAGAGTATTAATAGAAAAAGCAGACAATGCGCTTTATGATGCTAAACACAGTGGTAGAAATACAATAAAATTGTAACGATTTTTTAACAAAATAACCCTTTTTTCTGAAAATCCAAAGCGATTTCTGCAAAGGCTTTTTAAAATTGCTATAATATATATAAAATAAAGAAAAAATATATTAAATTAAATTTAAATAAAAAATTGAGGTTATTTTATTTTGCCGGCAGAAGCTCCAAAAACAGAAGACACATGCCCAAAGGATAACGATAAATACGCAGCATTTCTATATTACAGACTGCGTAATAAAATTGTCCTCTTGCGCCGTTGGACCAAAAACGATGATCTAATGGGCTTAAAA
>JANQFW010000024.1 GCA_028277625.1 Candidatus Gastranaerophilales bacterium
ACAACCCTGATAGACCAAGGAATTTGGCAAAGAGTGTTACGGTGGAATAATTCCGATAGTTTGAAGTTGCCAGTTTTCTTTACTAACAACATATATGTACAATGAGAAAAACGGACTGGAGCCATTGCACTAAAAAGTGCAATGGCTCTTTTAATTGTTGGCTCTTCGTCAAATAGTGTGGGTCAGAAAATAATAGTTTAGTTATGAGGCTGTTTTACAAAAAAAGTAAAGCAGCCTTAATAATTTGGAGCAAGCATATTTTGAGTAATCAAAATTCTAGTTTTAAACCAGTGAAAACTTCTAAACCCAAAGGCAATACGCTTAATTACTTTAATTTTTCCAATAAGTCCTTCTAAGAATCCATTAGATAATGTGGTAGCAAAAGTATTTTCAATATGAGATATATACTTAATATAGGTGTTTATAGAAGTTTTCAGATAACAAGAAATATTTTTATTCAGGTTAGTTAGATAACCTTTAAACATTTTAATATTTTTCGTCTTTATAGCATACAACAGATTCTGATACAAATTATAGCTAGCATAAAGTACATCACTTTGGCTAATTAAGTATTCAACAATAGTTCTTTGAGACATAAACTTTTTGAAGCAAATATATTTTCTAAAGTAAGTACTGTTTAGTTCTTCTTTAGGTTTAAGTAATAGCTTCCAGTACCTCTTTAATTTATTTCTAATATTAGGATTTGAGTTCATAGCTTTAATTCTAGTTTTATTAAAAGCTCTGGAAATAAGTTGAACAATATGAAACCTGTCAATAACAATTTTAGCCTTAGGAAAGACCTCTTTAATAAGAGATATATAAGGTGAATACATGTCTATAACAACTTTCTTAACGCTATTTCTGGCTTGTCTACTATATCTATAAAAATGTTGTTTTAACACATATAATCTTCTGTTCTCAACTATATTTATTATTTTACCGCTATCTGCATTGCAATATATAAAAGACATGGCGCCTTTAGCAGATTTAACAGACTTGAATTCATCAAAACATAGATGTTTTGGTAAATAATTCAGTTTTCTTTTTATGCTTTTATAATAACTAGTCATAACTCTATAAACAGTACTTGAAGATACATTATTTCTCTTTGCTATATCTTTAATAGAGCTTTTTTCTGTTAAATCTATAGCTACCGATGCCTTTACTTTTTTGCCAATAAAGCAGTGTTTCTCTACTTCTGAAGAGCTAAGTGTAAATGTTCTATTGCAATGTTTGCATAAATATCTTTGTTTTTTTAGTATTAAGTATGTATTTATTCTAGATTGTTTAGGTAACATTATCTTAGTTTTCTTAAACCCATGTTTTATTATCTTATGGTCATATATTTTTCCACAGTGAGGGCATTTTTCTGGTCTGTAGCTTAACTTTGCTTTTACTAAATGCCTTAACTCTCCTTTTACTATTTCTTTTTCGTAATAGTTTTCTTCAAGTTTAATATTCTTATCTTGAATATTTAGTATTTTTAATATATTATTTTCTTGAGGCATATTCCCAGTCCTTTCGTTTTTTGTTAAGCAACTAAAACTACTACGTTCTGGGTCTATGTCCTTCTTATTTTAAATAAAAATAGTATGGATGTTTTT
>JANQFW010000039.1 GCA_028277625.1 Candidatus Gastranaerophilales bacterium
TACCACAAATTCTGTGGGGAATTCAATTTTAAGCTCTGCAAAGTCGCGCAGCATTAATGGAAATATATCTGACCATTTATGGTAATTATCAAATTTATCTTTTATTATTTCGATTTCTTCGAGGATTCTTTCATTTATATCACTTAAGGCACTAACTGCACGGAGTTGTTTTGTTGAAAATTTTGATCTTATTTCCTCAGGTATAAAAGTCCTCACCAGTGAATAAGTTTTCTTTGCCAGGTCTTTTAAGCCACTTGAATTTGTTTTAAATCCTTCCGGCTCTTTGGGTTTTCTTCGGTGCAAATCTTTTGCTTGCTTTCTGTCTTCTATGGCTTCGATTATATTCATTGTAAACCCTTGAAGGGTCATGTTAATGAATTCCAGCTTTTGAATCAGGGCTTTGCTCCACTCACCGGTGCGCATTATATTCAAAAATTCTTTGCCTACTACATCAAATTGCATTTCTGAAGTTTTGATTGCTTCTTCCATGCGACCTTTTAAGCCCATTAGATCATCGTTTTTGGTCCAACGGCGCAGGATAACAATTTTATTACGCAACCTATAATATAGAAATGCTGCGTATTTGTCGTTATCTTTTGGGCCTGTGTCTTCTGTTTTTGGAGCTTCTCTTGGCAAAATAACAGGACCTCAATCTTTTATTTAAGTTTAATTTAATATGTTTTTTATTTGTTTAATATATATTATAGCAGTTTAAAAAATCCATTGCAGGAATTGCTTTGGATTTTCAGAAAAAAGGGTTATTTTGTTAAAAAACTGTTACATATTTATTTTTTATTTTACTTTTAACAACTATCCCAAAATTAAAAGAGGATAAGGGGCAATTATTTTTTTGCTCGTTTTTGATTCTTAATGATGATAATAGACGAAGGAGTGAACTATGCGATTAACCGGACCTGGTTTTACTGCTAGGGGAAAAGGACCAACTGCTGAGGAAATAGCAGCAGCTGCTGCAAAAGTGAATGCAAGAAATGAAAGAGCTCTAAAAAAATTGGCTGCAAAAGATGAAGAAACTACTGATGAGCCAGCAATAGCTACGACAAAAACAGGCCCAACTACAGAAGAAATAATGGCAGCAGCTGCAAAAGTAAATGCAAGAAATGAAGATGCAATAAAAGAAGCAGCGGCAAAAACAAAGTTGACAAAGTTGAAAGGTAGAGTAGATACAGCAAAGGAATCAAAGCTGACAAGCGAAACGCAAGGGCTAATAAAAGCATATTATGATGGTAGATTAAACACCCTTACAAAGGCTATGCCAATCATTGAAGAATCCTTAGAGAAGCCTGAGAGTGAGCCTGAATCTGAGGCTTAGGTAACACACTGTTTTTTAATTTTTAAATATTGTTTTGTCTAGCAGCTTGATTTAAAATTAAGCTGCTATATTTATATACAATTGATAGGAAGATAAATGCTCATTTATTAAATACTATATGAACACTTTTAAGTATTTTAAACCCTAGGGTCTTAAAATACTTAAATGAAAATAACAAAAGTAAAAAATAATTAATGTCTATTATATAATATAACTATGGCTAGGATGAAAATACAAACAGAAATGAAACGCCCCCTAAAGGTAGTCTGCGAGCACTCACCCGCAGGCGATCAACCCAAGGCTATTGAACAACTTACTGAGGGGATACATCAGGGGTACGATACACAGACTTTGCTTGGCGTCACGGGTTCGGGTAAAACATTTACGATTGCAAATGTTATAGAACAAGTGCAAAAGCCTACGCTAATAATGGCACACAATAAAACCCTCGCAGCTCAGCTTTATAATGAAATGAAAGAGCTGTTGCCCAATAACTCGGTTGAATATTTTATAAGTTATTATGATTATTATCAGCCGGAAGCCTATATACCCAGCTCTGATACTTATATTGAAAAATCTGCAACTATTAACGAAGAAATAGATAGAATGCGACATAGCACAACACGAAGTCTTTTTGAAAGACGCGATGTTGTTGTAGTAGCTAGTGTAAGTTGTATTTATGGCTTGGGTTTGCCGGAAAATTATTTGAAAGGTGCAATAAAAATCTCTGTAGGCGACTTTATGGAGCGTGATGATTTATTAAGGCACCTGGTGGATGTTCATTATGAACGAAATGACATTGAGCTTAAAAGAGGTGTTTTTAGGGCAAGAGGTGATGTTGTAGAGATACAACCGGCTTATGAAAACGATATTACACGAGTTCAGTTTTTTGGTGATGAAATTGAAAAAATAACACGCATAAACGCTACCACAGGCGAAATAATAGAATTTTGCGAAGATGAAATGATCTTTCCGGCAGTGCATTACTTAGCAGGCGAGGGAGATGTCCACGATGTCTGCAAGCTAATAGAAAGAGATTTGAAAATAAGAGTAAATGAGCTGGAAAGTGAAAATAAAATTTTAGAATCTCAGCGGCTTATTCAGCGCACAAAGCACGATATTGAAATGATTAAAGAAGTTGGCTATTGCAATGGCATAGAAAATTATTCAAGGCTGTTTGAAGGCAGAGAGCCCGGTACTCCTCCGGCAACATTGCTTGATTATTTCCCTGAGGATTTTTTATTGGTTATTGACGAATCTCACGTTACAATTCCTCAACTAAGAGGCATGTATAACGGAGACTTTGCTCGTAAAAATGTTTTAATAGATTATGGTTTTAGATTGCCCTGCGCAAGAGATAACAGACCTTTGAAAAGCGAAGAGTTCTGGGATAGGGTGGGACAAAAGATTTTTGTCTCTGCAACGCCTGGGGACTTTGAAACAAATCAATCTGACTTAATTGTAGAGCAGATTATCAGACCAACAGGTCTTGTTGACCCTGAGATTGAAATAAGGCCCATTGCTAATCAGGTTGATGACTTGATTGGGGAAATCAAAATTCGTGCTGATAAAAATGAAAGAATTTTAATCACTACTTTAACAAAGAAGATGGCTGAGGATTTATCGGATTATTTTTTGCAGTTGGGCATACGCGGGCGTTATTTGCATAGTGATATTAGTTCAATTGAAAGGGTTGAGATACTTAGAGATTTAAGGCTGGGCGAGTTTGATGTTTTAATTGGTGTTAACTTATTAAGAGAAGGTTTAGACTTGCCGGAGGTTACTCTTGTTGCAATTATGGACGCAGATAAAGAAGGATTTTTGAGATCAGAAACCAGTTTGGTACAAACAATAGGGCGTGCAGCTCGTAATGCTTGCGGTAAAGTTATTATGTATGCTGACAAGATGACTGGTAGTATTCAAAAAGCAAAAGGTGAAACAGAAAGAAGGCGTAAGCTTCAGTTGGAATATAACAAAAGACACAATATTGTGCCTAAGACTATTGTTAAGAGCATATCTAACAATTTGTTGGAGCTTGTTAATAATTATAGAAATGTAGAAGATGTTATTGCTGAGCAGATGGCAGAGGTTAATGCAAAAGTTGATGATTTGCCTAAAATTATTGATAAGATAGAAAAAGATATGCACGCTGCGGCAAAGCTTTTGGACTTTGAGCGAGCAGCTGAATTGAGAGATCAGCTGAAAAACTTGAGAGAAACCTATAAAGCTGCCAAAAAATAAAATATAACTTTTTAAATATTACGGAAATTTAATAAATTTTTATTTAATAAATTTGTCTGTTAATATTAAGCAGGAGGAATTTTGGGGAGTGAGAGCTTTGAGGGCTACTATATATAAAAGTAAAAAGAAGAAGAGAAAGTTTGATATCTTTAGGACATTTGAAATATTCAACTCTGAACCTGTTCACTTTATGAACCCTGATTTTGTTAATATGGTATTAGTTGAGACTGAAAACTTTTTTATGTCAAAATCTTGCTTAAAAACGGATTTAAAAAGAGATAACCTTTTTCAGATATCGGTATTCAATAATAAAAAAGTATTTAACCTCTTAACACAAACGTGGAAAAGACGAAGTAAAAGAAAAATGGAACATGAAGATTAAAACAGCAGAATTTGTATTAAGTGCGCCTACCCTGGCCGATTGCCCCGACTTTGGGCTGCCTGAAATTGCAATGATAGGTAGGTCTAATGTGGGCAAGTCATCATTTATAAATGCAATTCTTAATAGGAAAAAAATTGCAAAAACCAGCAATACACCTGGAAAAACTCGTTTAATAAATTTGTATAAAATTAATGAAGAATTTGTTATAGCTGACTTGCCTGGCTATGGCTATGCAAAGGTGTCTAAAGTTGAACAAAAAAAATGGCAGAAAAACTTGCAGGAATATTTATTAAAAAGAGATACTCTTAGAGCTGTTATACAACTTATTGATATCAGGCATGATGTACAAAATAATGACTTGCAAATGAGAGAATGGCTTGAGCATTATGAAATACCTATTGTGACGGTAGCAACAAAGGCAGATACCCTCTCAAAAAACGACGTACAAAAATCAAAACATAAGATTGCACGTGCATTAAACACTGAAGTTATAGAGTTTTCCGCAAAGTCTAAGTTAAACACAGAGCAGTCATTACAGGTTATAGAAGAAATAATTCAATAAAAAATAAATAATTTTAAATTATTTATGTATTAAAAAAATAAAAAGGGAGTGCTTAATTGGCACTCCACAATAAATGTATTCAATAAACCTTCTAACTTAGCTTATTTTAAAGCGTTGAATAATTAGGAATATCAAGGACCTTTAACCCGTTGCTTGTAGCAATTTTTACAAGCTCTTCTATATTATAAAATCTGCAACTCTCTAATAAAAGATGTAGTTCTGTCCACATATTGCCATCAGTAAAGGGCTTTAACATATCAGAAATATTATCAGTACCTATAGCAACATTAATGCCATAAGGAACCATCTCATCTATAGGCGCAATTGAATTATGCGTAGGTGATAGCTCTTCAGTGCGTCTGGAATCAATCCACGCTGTAGGGCAGCTAATTAAATTAACATCTGCATCAAGCATCTTTTTGTAAACATCATGCCTATAGTCAAAGTTATGAGCACTTAATGATATAGAATGAATAGCTGTAACTCGTCCTTGCATTGAATGTTCAATAGTTTTGCCTATCAATTGTTCTGTTTCTGTTTCCTGTGAAGTATTAAACTGATCTACGTGTACGTGAACAGGCTTGTTATATTTTTTTGCGGTTTCCATTAATATATCAAGATGTTCAGCTTCGTGACCTTTATCTTTTGCCGGCAGTCCACCAATGATGTCAACAAACTCAGATCCGATATCAAACCATTTGCGCGCATCAGGATCAATAACACCTTTTAAAGTTTGGTTAATATATTTAATTTCTATGTCTTTTTGGTATTTAGACCTTACCATATCAGCAGCTTGGATACATTTATCGCCAACAACCTCATCTATATCAATAAAAGAACCAATAGCTTGAACCCCTTGTTCTATCATACTGTCAACTGCGTAACACATACGATCATATATATCAAAAATAGTAGATTTTCTTTTAATAGAGTCAACTAATGTCCATTTTTCCTGCAAAGTAGCATTTGCAAGATGCAGGGTATTAGGTGTAATAGTATAAGCCCTGTCTAAATGGGCATGAGTGTTAACAAATCCACCATTTTCCTTAATTTTTTCTATAAGTATATCTCTTAACATAACGACTTTCTTATTCTTATTCCTAAAATAACAAACTGATTGTTCTTGCATAATCATAAATGGACTCCTTCCGCTAGAAAACAAAACTGAATACATAAATAAAAATTCCGGGAAATAAAACCGGAATTCTTAAAAGGAAATGAAATATTTTTTAAAATTTTATTAAATAATAAAAAAATAAGAGAGGAAATAAATAACCTCTCTTTAAAAACACTTATCCTATTTTTCAAAACGCTTAACATTAAAAGAAATAATCGCTTTAAGGATCGAATATCCCTTTTATTTATCATCATTGACGTATGTAATATGTTAAAACTCAATAACATTACTACTTTGTAGCCTTTCGAAAAAAATCTCTTAATCAAATTGTTAATAGATTAACTTAATCTGTTTTTGATGTCAAGCATTCTTAAAAATTATTTATTACGCCCTTTGGCTGATTGAGATATTAGTGTATTAATCTCCAAAAAAAGTTTGTATCTTTTGATTCTTCTTGAAAAACATCTGCAATAATTTTTTTTATTGTTGACAATAAGTATATACTAAGATAATATATAGCATATAAAATTATCAGTATGGAGATAATATGGAAAGCTTTTACGATTACTGCGACGAGAACCTTCAATTAGTAACTTTTCAATTAGGAATTGAAGAATATGCTCTTCCTATATTGAGTGTTCAGGAAATTATTCAGTATCAAGAACCAAGACAGTTACCGTCAATGCCTAGCTATGTAATGGGTATGATTAGTTTGAGAGGTTCTGTTATACCGGTTTTGAATACAGGTGAAAGGCTGCACGTTAATACGAATGACAGTGCAACAACTGATAAAAAAATCATCATATTGCAAGCAGATGCTGATTGTATAGGATTAGTTGTAGATAGTGTTTCTGAAGTTATATATTTGCCAAAGGCAGAAATTGAAGCTGTGCCTTTAAATAATGATAGTGATGTTAATTGTATTTATGGCGTCGGAAAGTACCAAGATAAATTAATAGTTTTAATAGAGCCTGATAAATTCATTTATGACTCTAGTGTTCAAGAGGTGAATAAAAAAGAAAAAGTTGCAAGTGAGACAGAAATATAAGCCCTTTTATATAAGTAATAAAAAGCACCGCTTTAACGGTGCTTTTTATTACTTAATTTTTTAAATTATTAGCCTTTTTGCTCATCTTTAATTTTATTTTCCAGGTATTGCAGTTCAGAAACATATAAATTTTTGGCAATTATAGATTCTGGACTTACAAGAATAGATGAGAGCTTAATAGCTAAGTCAGGCTTTTTCTTCACAATGTCATCCCGTCTTTTTCCGATAAGTTTATAAACTTTATTTAGTGCATCTTTGGATAAGCTGTTAGAGTTTGAATCTAAAGATGCTATTTTTTCGTATTTTTCTAATAATAAATCAAAGCTGAATGGCCTAAGTCCGGCATTCCAAACTTGTTCATTTTTTTGAAATTCTTTTTCTAAAGTACTTTGTAACTCGATAATTTCTTCTTTTTCTATTTCTGTCTTACCGTTTGCATTTATATGTTCAATCAAAAAATCTACTTGTGATTTTAATTCATAAGAATAATCCAATTTTTTATTTGAAAATAATACTTCTGTTAAATCTGCATTTACAATACTTTTTACTTCTTGCATCCTTAATATCCCTTCATTCCTTTAATTAATTCACACTTCAAATTAGTTCTTGCTTCATTATCATTTCCAATAATATAAAAACAAACTGTATTGAAAAATTGCCTTACTTATCATTTTTTTAATAAAAGTTAATATTTTTAATTATCTTATGTTCTTGGTAAATTATTAAGTGTATTCATTATACTGCTCATTCAGTTAAATTTCTGATGACTCTTTTCTGAAAATAGCTTATTTTATTAGCTTTAATATAGTTGAATATCTGAAAAGTATTTTTGAGTTAGTATACAAATAATTAAAGCGTTTAAATTGTATATGTGCGTAATATTATGTAAAAAAGGATAAAAAAATGACAGAGGTTTTACAAATGACTAAAGAATTATCTGCATTACAAAAGGCAAGATTAAACTATCAACCAAAACTACCTGGTGTATTAAAAGGTGGCATTAAAAATTTATGTGTAAAAAATGGTATTAATACAACATCCGTGGCAGATCAAGATGATATTAAAGAGATATTCCAAAATTTATATGGAAATCCTATAGTAACTTTTGAGCAAGGTGCGGCATGTGTTAAAGAAAAAACACTTAACGTAGGTGTTATTCTTTCTGGCGGTCAAGCTCCCGGTGGACATAATGTTATTGCAGGCATATTTGATGCTTTAAAAGAAGCTAATCCTGATAATAAACTGTATGGCTTCCTATGCGGACCTTCCGGCATTATTGATGGTGAGTATAGAGAAATCACCAAAGATTATATGAATGAGTTCAGAAATACCGGTGGTTTTGATATTATAGGTTCCGGTAGAACAAAATTAGAGTCTGAAGAGCAGTTTATGAAGTCTTGGAATACTTGCCAGAACTTAAATATTAACGCAGTAGTTGTTATTGGTGGTGATGATTCTAATACCAATGCAGCTTTATTAGCTGAGTTCTTTACAGCTAAAAAAGCCGGTATTCAAGTAATTGGCGTACCTAAAACTATTGATGGTGACCTTAAAAATGATCAGATCGAAATTTCTTTTGGATTTGACACTGCTACAAAAACTTATGCTGAACTAATTGGTAACATTGCAAGAGATGCTAATTCTGCTAAAAAATACTGGCACTTTATTAAGTTAATGGGCAGAAGCGCTAGCCACGTTGCATTAGAAGCTGCTTTGCAAACTCAGCCAAATATTACATTAATTTCTGAAGAAGTTGCTGAAAAGAAAATGTCTCTTAACAAAATTGTTAATGATGTTGCTGATGTTGTTGCTAAAAGAGCTGCTAAGGGCAAAAACTTTGGTGTTGCTTTGATACCTGAAGGTTTAATTGAGTTCATCCCTGAGATGAAAGATATGATTTCTAACCTTAACGATACTTTAGCTCTTATTGAGGACGATAAAGAGTATAAGGCTGCTAACACTGCTGAGTTAAAAATTCAGTTTATTAGCAAAAAATTAGAAAAACATAACTCTGAAGTATTTACTTCTTTACCACAGTCAATACAGCTTCAGCTTTTAGCTGATAGAGACCCTCACGGAAACGTACAGGTTTCTAAAATTGAAACTGAAAAGCTTTTGATTGAGATGGTTGAAGCTAAGCTTGCAGAAATGAAAGATTATAAAGGCAAGTTCTCATCACAGGCTCACTTCTTTGGATATGAAGGCAGATGTGCTGCTCCTTCTAACTTTGATGCAGATTATTGCTATTCTTTAGGTTATAATGCTTTTGCATTAATACAAGCTGATTTAACCGGTTATCTTTCTTCTGTTAAAAACCTCACCAATCCTGCTGAGCAGTGGGTAGCTGGTGGCGTGCCTTTAACAATGATGATGAATATGGAAAAAAGACACGGCGAAATGAAGCCTGTAATCAAAAAAGCATTAGTTGAGATTGACGGTCCCGTATTCAAGAAGTTACAAGACAACAGAGAAAGATGGGCTATGGATGACTATTACATTTTCTCTGGTCCTATTCAGTATTACGGCCCAAGCGAAGTTTGCGATGTTACTACTAAAACTTTGCAAATTGAAAACGCTTAGTCAACAATCCTAATATATAAAAGTTTTAAAACTGTCTCCTCTCTCGCAGGTGGGGCAGTTTTTTTATATGGATTAAATAAAGAATTACTTAAAGTATATTTTTTTGTTATTCTTGTTTTTAAAGAAAATACATAATAGCATTTTGCGCAGATGGGATAACGGCATGTTTTTAAAGTATTTTGAGTATCAGGAATCGACTACTAATTGGAACTTAGAAAAGTTTGAGCTAAACAAAATAAACCTAATAGTCGGTCAAAATGCTTCTGGAAAAACTAAGGCACTTAATGCTATAAGTGACCTTGCAAATTCAATATCAGGCAGGAGCTTGGCTCAGAGAGTTTTATCTAGGAGGTATGTCGCTGAATTTGAAGCAACTAATAAAAAATTTTTATATGAATTATCCATTGCTAATGAATTAATATCAAAAGAAGTTGTGGAAAAGGAATCTAAAATTTTACTAAATCGGGATCAAAGTACAGTAAATACAATATGGGCTGAAGAGGTAGGAAAAAATATAAAATTTCAAATATCTGATGACAAGTTGGCATGCGTATATAAGAGAGATAAAATTCAGCATCCATTTTTGGAAGATTTATATCTATGGGGTGAAGCATTATTACATTATAAATTTGGATCAAGTTTAGGAAAAGACATAGATGATTCTGTTAACTATATTGATCTTGAAACTATTTCATTAAAGGACACACATAAAGTTGCCGGCATTTTAGCAAAAGCTTTTAATGCAAATAAAGACGAGTTTAAAAAAATAATAATAAAAGATATAAATAGCTTAAACTATCAAGTAGAAGATATTGAGACAAAAGAATTTAAATTTGATGTAAGAATAACAAGTGAAGGAAAAACTGAGGAAGGCCTTAAGTATATACTTTTAAACGTAAAAGAAAAAAACATTGAGCATCCTATTATACAATGGGAAATATCTCAAGGCATGTTTAGAGCGTTATCTTTAATAATACAATTAAATTACGCTTTGCAGTCTGGCGAGCCAAGCTGCATAATTATTGACGATATTGGCGAAGGTCTGGACTACGAGCGCTCTGTTGCAATAATCAAATTAATAATAGAAAAAGCTGAAAACTCAAATGTTCAACTTATAATGTCTACAAATGACAGGTTTGTAATGAATAACGTCCCCCTAAAGTATTGGCAAGTAATACACAGAGAGGGGGGGAATTGTAAAATGCTGAACTATAATAATTCAAAAGAGCTTTTTGATGAATTTGAATATACAGGCCTTAATAACTTTGACTTTTTTACAAGTAAATTTTATCTGGAAAAAATAGAAGACTTAAAAGATTAAAAATGAAAAAGCTGGCAGTATTTGTTGAAGGGCAAACCGAACAAATTTTTGTAGAAAAATTAATAAAACATATTTCAGGTAACAAAAACATTGCTATTGAAATTCAAATAGTTGACGGTCCTCCATATAACTTGAGATATAAAGATTGCAAAAAAAGACCCTGTGATCTAAGTCAAATTGACCATTATATATTAATTTATAACTGTACTCAGGATGGTAAAGTCAAACCAGCAATAATTGACAGGTATGATAGCCTTAATAAACAAAACTATAGCAAAATTCTTGGCCTTAGAGATATCTACCCTATATTAGATAAAAAAGAAATTGAAAAATTAATCAAATACTTGGATTTAGGGCTTAAAAGCTTTAGCATACCTACCAATATAACTTTAGCAAAAATGGAGTTAGAATCTTGGTTTTTAGCGGAGCATACACACTTTGCACGAGTAGAACCAAAACTCACACTGGATTATATAGAAAAAAGTACTGGTTATGATCTTTCTCAGTTAGATATTGAAAATGATATAGAGCATCCAAGCCATACGCTGAAAGAAATTTATCAGCTTGTAGGGCGCTCATATAATAAAAAAGAAAAAAATGTTAATAATCTCACTGATAAATTAGACTATGAGTTTTTATGCAATGATTTAACCTGTAAATTAGCATATTTAAAAGAGTTTATTACTCATTTGGAAGAGTTTTTTGTTTAGTATTATAAACTTAATCTTCCCGTTCGGTAAAAAATAGTCCTTTTATTTACAAAATTATAGAAATTTTCCTGTACGGTAAATTTCTCTTGATTTTAACGAAAAAAATGCTATAATTTACTGTACGGTAAAAATCATTGGTGAACTATGTTTTTCTCAAGTCCCGAAGAATTAGGTGAATTTATAAAAAAAACAAGAAAATCACAACGATTAACACAAGCGGATTTAGCAGGAGCTTGCGGTACGGGTGTCCGCTTTATTGTTGACTTAGAAAAAGGTAAATCCACCTGCGAAGTCGGTAAAGTATTATTAGTAATAATGATGTTAGGAATAAAGCTCGAAGCTCACGAACCGCCAACATTGCCAGATGATTGGCTTTAAAAGGAACAAATAAGTATGGATAAACTTTTATCAGTAAGATTAAACGGCAAACCAATAGGAACTTTAGAGCAAGATAGCATCGGTAAAATGAAATTTACCTATATACCAGGTGCGGATAAAATTCTTTCGCTAAGTTTGCCATTGCGAGAGCAAATATTTGAAGAACACGAGTGCAAAGCTTACTTTGGCGGACTTCTGCCAGAAGGTGATAATGCAAGAAAAGCAATAGGTAAAAAATTTGGTGTAAATCCCAAAAATGATTTCAGTCTTTTAAAAGCTATAGGTGCAGACTGTGCCGGTGCGGTTTCATTTCATAACACTGCTGAGCCAATTATAGAAACTAGTTTTATTCCGCTAAAAGGAAAACAATTAAGTGAAAACAAATTAGCGGATTATATTAAAGATTTGCCACGCAAACCTTTGTTTATAGGCGCAGAGGGAATGAAACTTTCCCTTGCAGGAGCTCAGGATAAAGCAGCTATATGCATGATTGATAATCAAGTAACAATACCAACAGACGGATGTCCAAGCACTCATATTTTAAAACCTGCAATTGCAGACCTAGATGAAACAATAGAAAATGAATATATTTGCTTACGTACAGCAAAACAACTTGGGATAAATTCTCCTAATGTTGAAATTAGACACGCAAATAAAGAGCCTTATCTTTTAATAGAAAGATATGATAGAGAAGTAAAAATGGACAAAACAATAAAACGTATTCATCAAGAAGATTTTTGTCAGGCATTAGGTGTTGTTAGCGCTTACAAATACCAATCATCCGGTGGTCCTGACTTAAATCAATGCTTTAATTTATTAAAAAAAGTAACATTTCCTGCCATAGACAGAAAACAATTTGTCGAGCGCATAGTTTTTAACTTTTTAATTGGAAATACCGATGCTCACGGTAAAAACTTTTCATTGCTTCATTTCGATAATAATCAAATCAAGTTAGCGTCTGCTTATGATATATTATGCACACAGGTATATCCTGATTTATCAAAAAAAATGGCAATGAAAGTAGGTGGAAATTATTATCCTACCAAAGTTTTAAAACGACACTGGGAACAACTTTGCAGTGATACAGGATATAGTAGCCCACAGTTAGAAAAAATTATTAAAACACAGTCTAAAAATCTTTTGCCAGTGCTGGAAAAAGAAATACAGCTTCTCAAAGATTTAGGACTTAACACAAATGTAGCCTATAAAATATTGAAGACTGTTGAAGCTAACTGCAAGCAAATTCAAAGTAAGTTTGCTCTTTAGAAAATTTAATTTAAATAATATTAACATTTATTAAAATATCTAATAATAGCTTTGAATTGAGACTTCTTTTTTAGTATATTTAAATGATAAGCTACTTTAATCGAAGAGAATTCCCCGCCCCTTGGGTCGTAATCTATGCAAAGCGTTGCTTTGCAGTATAATAATAGTTAGTGAGTGAGCATATATTAAAAAGTCATAATAAAACATTGTTATTGTA
>JANQFW010000099.1 GCA_028277625.1 Candidatus Gastranaerophilales bacterium
CAAAGCCAAGAGGCGTAAACAGAGAAAAATTAACGCCATAGAAGAAAACAAATTTATTGAACAGGCTTGGGAAGAAGCAAAGCAGGAGGTAAAAGAAAAAGCTTTGTATATCAGAGCTTGGGACAGGCTAGATAACTTTAAGTTGGGCAAGTATAAACTTGTCAAAATCAGCTCTAGTGATAAATTAGCAAATTTAAAGAGTTACAAAGAATTACCGGCTGTTGCAAAGGTGGCTAATATTGTTTTAGCAGGCGATACTAATGTTTTATTAAAAGATGAAAATAATCAAATAAATAATAATATAATAGACATAAACAGCAGTAAAAAAGAAGAATTAAACAAGAAAAAGCCCCATTATTAGTAGCTATAGGTCAATAGTTTAAATAAAAAGACAATGATGCGCTCTCTAAGTAGATAAAGAGGGGTAGTTATCGTTGTCTTTTTTGCTATGTTTCCATTATCCGTATAAAAAGCGTTAATCGATGTCCATCAGCAATACTGAAAGTAGTCAGTAATCACTGCGTACACCTTAAGCAAATCACTGACTAAATCGTAAACAGAGAATGTGCTTAGGCACGGTGTTGACTGCCATTAGCTATATTGCGAAGTAGATACCTTCTAGTGTGAAAATTTAAAAGCGCTGTTGTTAAAATAATAAAAATCTTGGCTTCCATATAGTGGAAATGTCCACCCTGGGTTAAATTCCACATAGATAATTCTAGTATCAATAGGCTAATCACACCGGTAATCATAAAAATGCCCAGCTTAGCAGGCATACTTCCACCATCTTGTTGATTAAACACCCAATTGATAGAAGTAATATAGTTTACAATTATACTCAAAACATATGCCATTGCTGCTGATAGCAAAAAGTGTATACCTATTACTTCCGTAAAAAACAGTAAGAAATAAATATCCACAGCAACTGACATAGCTCCAGATAATGAATATCTAAATATTTGAATAAGCGTATTATTCGTTTGTTTTTTCAGTAATTTTTCAATCATTTTGCCGGTTAGAATTAGTTAAAATAATCCAATTTTATATTATAGTATTCAAACAAATATTAAAATACATCAAAACGTTTAGATTCTCATAAATTTAATATTACTAACCATTAAACTCGAGAGAATACTGGAAATTGTCAGCAAAAATATTTTATCATCAAAGATTAAGCACGACATAACCAACAATCCGCCTGCAATAGGTATAGGCATACCCAAAAAATGATCTTTAATATTTAAAGTGTTATATTTAGCAAGTCTAAGTGCGCCACAAACTATAAATGCAGCTACAACTAAAGCATTTATAATAGTTAAGCTCTGCAAATTTAAGCTCTGATATAAAAATACAGCAGGCACTACACCAAATGATACCAAGTCAGCTAACGAGTCTAATTCTCTTCCGAACTCACTAGATATATTAAAGTATCGTGCAGTTTTTCCATCCATAACATCAAGAAACATTGATATAACAAAAAATATCAAAGCAAACTTAACTTCGTTATTAATCAAAAATAGTAAGCTAGTTGCTCCGCAAGCAATATTCATCGATGTAAGAATATTAGGCAGCCATTTTATCGTCATTTATTACTTTCTATAAAAATCTATTATATATTTCAGACTATTCATTGATAAAATTAGTCTATTTAATTTTTATTTAAACTTAATAGTAAATCAATAAAAAAAATTAATTATTAATAAAAAGTTATTATTAATATCCCTTTATACAATCTCACAATTACTTTTCAGGCTACTAAATCGCGAAAAAAATATTTTACTATAAAAAACTACTAAGTTGTTTAATGTCTTTTATTCTCAAATTATTTAAACTTATTTTTAATTACTTTTAAGTGTTTGCCCATATTTTTTAATATGCTAACTCAAAAATAATTTTCAGATTATTCAGTCATGTTAAACCTGATAAAATAATCCATACTCTGAAAAGAGTAATCAGAAAGTCAAGTTTGAACCGGAATAGAAACTATATAATTTGGTGAAGAGTTTATTATGAATAAAAAAATTTTATATTTATTAATAATAATTGCGTTTTACTTCTACCTAACTTTTCTTTTTCAGATAAATATCAATAGTCTAATAAAATTGCAAAATCATTCACCAAACACCGTGAATACTATTCACTTTTAAAAAAGGGAGATATAGTCATGAAACAGCTACAAAAAAGACCAAGAAATACTATTCAAGACATACAAGAAGAATTAAACCGCTTAATGGAAGAAACTTTTGGTGAGTTCGGTCAGTTTGAACAAAGAATAGGCTCTCAAATAGGTACCTGGAAACCTGCTATAGAATTATTTGAGAAAGACGGCAACTTATTATTAAGAGCAGAACTACCAGGACTGGAAAAAGATGATATAAACATAGAAATATCTAATAATTCTTTGATACTAAGCGGCGATATAAAAGAAAAAGAAGAAGAAAAAGGCCAAAACTATTATAAAAGTGAACTAAGATATGGCAAGTTTTTAAGAAACATCAACTTACCATTAGACATCAATAAAGAGAAAATCAAAGCCAGCTTCAAAAATGGTATTCTTACAATTGACATGCCAAAAACAGAAGAAGAAAAACAAAAGAAACTAAAGATAAAAATAGAATCATAATTAAGAATTTGCATTAAGTAGCTATATAAACAGAGGGTATCCGCAAAATAGTTGGATATCCTCTGTGCTTCTCTCAAGCTTGCCATGCTATAATATATCTACAGTTTTAAGGGAAGAAGTTAAACTTAATAGCTTGAGGGGGCAAATAAAATTCTTAATACTAAAGAAAAATTTAAAGAATACCTGGAATTAGTAAAGTTTGAACACACTATATTTGCATTACCATTTGCATTGTCCGGTATGTTGCTAGCCAGTGATGTGCTGCCAAATTATTTAACGATAGTATGGGTAATATTGGCGATGGTAGGTGGGCGCACAGCAGCTATGTGTCTAAATAGAATAATCGATGCAGATATAGATAAATTAAATCCCCGCACTGCCCAAAGGGCAATACCAGCAGGAAATATAAAGAAAATATCAGCAATGGTCTTGACCTTTTTGTCATTTACGTTGATGACATTTGCCACTTGGCAGTTACCTCTAATCTGTAAGCAGTTGTTGCCATTAGCTATTTTTATACTGGTTATTTATTCCTTCACCAAAAGGTTTACTCATTTATCTCATTTAGTGTTGGGTGCTGCGTTGGGTGCAGCTGCTTCAGGTGGGTGGTTGGCAGTCAGCGGACAAATAACATTGCCAGTTATATTTTTGGGGCTTGCAATTATGTTTTGGGTAGCAGGCTTTGATATTATATATGCCCTTCAAGATATTGACTTTGATAAAGAGCATAAATTATTCAGCATTCCTGCACTACTTGGCATAAAAAAAAGCTTATTAATCTCTCGGCTGTTTCACTTGCTTACTTTTTTGTTTTTAGCGGCGATAGGGTTTATTATAAAAGTAAATATATTTTATTGGATTGGAGTATTTTTTGTGGCCACTATGCTGATATACGAGCAATCATTGATAAAGCATAATGATTTATCTAAGGTTAACCAAGCTTTTTTTATGGTTAATGGGATTGTGAGTATTGGCATGTTTGCTTGTATACTGATCGATAAAATATACATGTTAATGCTGTAAAATACTTTGTGAGTAATATAATTAATCTAATGTAGGTGAAGCATTATTTTTTTTATAATAAAATAATAGAGGCATAATTAGTAATCAGTAAGTTTTTAAATATGCTAACTTAAAAATACTTTTCAGATTATTTAAACGTGTTAAAGTTAATAAAATATCCTGATACTCTGATAAAGATTAATCTTGAATTTATTTTGGAAGCAGTATAAAGAATGATAGATATCCTTAAAGAATCGTATACATATAGAGCTATAAGAAAACTAGTTTACCGATCCTTGGAAGTTGTTGGAATTTATGGGGAAATGGTTATTAATTTTTTCTATGCACTTAAATATATAATCAAGCTTAATCTCAATTTAAGGATTACGCTTGAGCAATTGTCAAAGTTTGGCATTGATTCTTTGCCGCTTTCTTTATCGATGGTAACAGTTTCTGGTATGATAATAGCCTTGCAGCTGGCATTAGAAATGATGAAGCAAGGCGCAGGCAATTATGTTGGTGCACTGGTTGCAGTTTCTATTGTTAGAGAACTTGGGCCAATTATGGGAAGCTTTGCGGTTATTGCAATGGCTGGTTCGTCCATGGCTGCAGAAGTTGGGACAATGAAAGTAACCGAACAAGTGGATGCAATGAAGGTATTAAAAGTTGATCCTATATGCTATATGGTTGCCCCAAGAGTAATTGCAGGCTTTATAATTATGCCCTTTGTTATAGTACTTGCCAATGTAGCAGGCATTATTGGCGGAATGATTGTTAGTAATTTAGTTGCAGAACTCAGCCCTCTTAGCTATATAGATTCGGTTTGGAGGGGGCTAAGCGTTAGAGATGTTTACATAAGTTTATTTAAGGGAAGTATTTTTGGTATTATAATATCATTGATATGCACTACTTTGGGCTACCGTGTAAAAAGAAAAGGTGGAGCTAGAGAAGTAGGAAAAGCTACAACCAAGGCTGTTGTGTGGTCCTTTATTACGGTTGTGATAGTTGATTATGTAATGTCTTATGTGTTGTGGGATTAAGTGTTATTGTATTAAAGCTCGAATGAGTTATAGGTAAAACCAAAATGGAAGCAATTAAGCTAGAAAATATATATAAGTCCTTTGATGATAAAAAAGTTTTAAATGATGTAAGCTTTACTGTTGACTATGGCGAGACTATTGCAATAGTTGGCTTTAGTGGATCAGGAAAAAGTACTGTTTTAAAAATAATAAGTGGCTTGATAAAGCAGGAGTCAGGATCTGTTGACATTAAAGATAAAGAAATAGGCATGGTTTTTCAATACTCAGCTCTTTTTGACTCTTTAAGTATCTTAGAAAATGTTGCTTTTCCTCTTAGAGAAAGAAAAGAATTTAAAAAAGAATATAAAGATGAAGAAAAGGTAAAAGATATAGTAAAAGAAAAATTAAAAATGGTAGGTCTATCTGGTATAGAAGATAATTACCCAAATGAATTATCAGGTGGAATGCAAAAACGAGTTAGTTTTGCTAGGGCCATTGTGACAAATCCTAAAATAATTTTATATGACGAGCCTACTGCCGGCTTAGATCCAATATCATCTACTGTTGTTGAGGATGATATTGTACAGCTAAAAAATGAATTGCAAGCAGCATCAATAGTTGTTACTCATCAAATGTCTACTATTCAACGAACAGCAGATAGAGTAATAATGCTTTATGATGGTGGCATTGTATGGCAGGGGACACCACGAGAAATGATAGAAACTGATGACCCTTACGCAAGACAATTTGTAAATGCGACAAGAGAAGGACCTATGCTAACAGCGGCAGGGTAAATCTCATACTAATATATTTATATATTTTTTTTGTTTTAATTTATAATCATATTATGGTGTAGTAAAAAAATAAGGGATATTATGAAAATATCAGCAGCTGCAAAAGTTGGTTTACTTACAATAACTTCGTTAGTTATATTAATATATGGTTTAACCTGGTTAAAAGGCAGATCAATATCTACTGCCGAAAGAATTGAAGTTAAATTTCATGATGTAGATGGAATGAGACCTGGTTCTGCTGTTCAAATTATGGGTATTAGAGTAGGACAGGTTGAAGAGATATTACCTGTTATTAAAGATAATCAAAGCTTTGTAAAAGTTAAATTTGTTTTTACTGAGCCTAACATGGATATTCCTACTGCGTCTACAATTTCAATTCAGCAATCAGGGCTTATTGGAGAAAAGTTTTTAGAAATAACCCCGCCTAAGATTGAGACTAAGTTTTTACCTGTCAAAAAAGCAGATAATATAGATTTAAATTCTAAGATGTGTGTAAAACTACTTGCAGAAGGTAAATATATCGAAGTGGGAAAAGTAAAAAGCCTTGAAAAAATAGACACAGCAAAATTAAGCTTGAATATTCGTCAACGAATAACCAGTGATTATGCATATAAAATAGATTATCTTATTGATCTACCGGGTGTTAGCATTCCTGCGAGCTCCTTTTATGATGTTGTAAGAGAAAATAATGATCAATATCTGAAAGTTACTCCGCCTAATGGCATAAATATAGAAATGCCTGAACCTAATAGCAGGTTTACTGTAAAAGAGCCAATGAGGCTAAAGAAATTCTTAGACCTGCAATTAGAATCAGCTATTTCTTTAAAAGAAACTAATGATAAAATAAATGAGCTTTTATCAGAAGAAACAATAGAGTCTTTAAAAATAACACTTGATAATACAAAGAATTTAACTGCCGAGGCAACAAAGGCGCTTGAGGAAGTAACCGCTTTAGTTAGTGCGTCCAGGGATGACTTTAGAAAGTTGATAGTTTTATCTTCTTCTCTTTCTACAAAAGTTGCAAGCTTGACAGATAATGTTAACAATCTTGTTGGTGATCCAGAGCTAAAAGATAACTTGATAGAAATGACTAAGTCTGTTCAGCAGTCTTCTAAAGTGATAACAACTTTGTTAAACGATGCTCAGTTAAAAGATACTTTGCTTTATGTTAATAATACCACAAAAGATTTAAGCGATATTATGGCATCTTTAAATGAAATCTCTAAAGACGAAGACTTTAAAACAAATTTAGGCTCAACTTTGACCAATCTTAACACTACACTTTGTAAAATAGATAATGTATTAGGTGATGTTGAACAGATAACCGGTGAAGAAGAGGAAAAATTAAAAGGCATCATCGATGATTCTACGGATATTTCTAAAAACCTTAAGAAGTTTTCTGATAAGCTAAATAAGAGATTTTTACTCCTTAGATTGATGTTTTAGATGGTATTAAAGGAAGTATGAAAGACTATATTAATAAAATTCATTATAATGAAGCGGATTTAACGTGGGGTGGCAAATTTTTATTTGTCATATTTTCGAAGTTTTATGCTTTAGTAATTATTATTAGGAATTTTTTATATAAGTTAAATATCATCAAAAAACATAAATTACCTGCGTTTGTCATTTCTGTAGGGAATCTTACTACCGGAGGAACAGGAAAGACTCCTGTAACTATTTCTTTGGCTAATTATATATCTGAAACTTACGGTAAAAAAGTTGCGGTGGTTAGTCGCGGTTATGGTGGCAAATTATCTAATGATAATATTAATTTAATTTCTAATGGTGAGCAAATTCTTTCTACTGCAGATCAAGCAGGAGATGAGCCTTATTTAATTGCCCATAAGACAAAAAATGTTATTGTATTAACCGGCAAAAATAGGGTCAAAAATGCACAATTTGCCATTAATGAGTATAATGTGGATGTTATTCTTTTAGATGATGGCTTTCAGCATTTAAAAATAGAAAGAGATTTAGATTTATTGCTGATAGATTTAAAGAAAAAGTTCGGCAATAATAAGCTTTTACCTATGGGCCCTTTAAGAGAGCCTGTGCAGAGTATACGCAGAGCAGATAAAGTTATTCTTGTAAATAAAGATGATCAGGATTTTTCTAAAGATGATTATAAATATTCATCTTATATAAATAAAACATTTGATAAAAAAGTTTACCTTTGTAGCTTTAAATATGCTGATATTTATAATATTCAAACAAAAGAGCCAATTAATAGCTCTATAGAAAATTTGTATGCATTTTCTGGGATAGCTCAGCCAGAATACTTTTTTGATTACCTGAAGGCTAGGGGGTTTAACTTATTAAAAGAATTAGTATTCACAGATCATTATAATTATAAAAAAGATGAAGTTAGGATTATGCTAGAAGATGCTAGTGAATTAGGAGCTGGTGCTATTATTACAACAGAAAAAGACATGGTAAAAATTTTGCCTCATATAAAAAGAATGAGCACAGAAGTAAGTATCTATGCATTAAAGCTAGATTTAGACTTGGATATGGATAGTTTGTTAGACGGTTTTGTGGCCAAATAAGAAGCTTTTATGGAGCAGCACAAAAAGTGAAAGAAAAAATACTGGTTGTTAGATATAGATTTATTGGTGATACTGTTTTAACAGTGCCTTTTTTAAGAAATTTAAGGCGGGCATATCCAGATGCTCAGATTGATATGCTTGTTGGACCGGTATCGGGCGATGTTTTATTAAATTGTCCTTATATTGATAATTTTATTGTTTTTGATACAACTAAAAAGCATAAATATGAAAATACCAGCGAGAAAAAGCAAAATTTTTTTAGTTATGTGAAGCTTTTGCGCAATCAAGGATATAATAAGGCCTATGTTTTAAAAAGATCTTTTTCCAGTGCTGCTTTAATATATTTAGCCGGCATAAAAGAGCGTATTGGCTTTAATACAGAAGGTCGAGGCTTTTTTCTTACCAAAAAAGTAAATTATGATAAAGAAAAACATGAAGTAGAGTGTTTTTTAGATGTATTAAAAGCTGATAATATAAAAGTTCAAGATTATTACTTGGAAAACTGGACTGATAAAACTTCTGTTGAAAAGGTAAAAAATATTTTTGAAGAAAAAAATATAAAAGATAATAAAATAAAAATATTAATACATGCCACAAGCGGAAATAAAGCAAAAGAGTGGGGGAATAAAAATTTTGTTAAAGTTATTGAATATCTTGTGAATACTAAGGGTGCTTATATTTTTCATGTAGGCACAAAAGCTGATAAAGCTGTATATGAGCAAATATTAAAAGAAATAAATATAAATAATAAAGAAAATATACTAAACTTATGCGCTGATATGTCTATTCAAGATAGCTTAGCTTTAATTGATGAAATGGATTTTGTTTTGGGGGTTGATTCTGGCACTTTACATTTGGCAGCATCGTTAAATAAGCCTGTAATTGGTATTTATGGTCCGATGAGTCCAAATAAATGGAAAGCTTGGGGGCAACAAGGGCATGTGGCTTTATACTCAGATAGGGAATGTATTCCTTGTGGTTTAAGTAAAAAATGTAAAATAAATGAGGCTTGTTTAAGCGATATAAAACCTGAGCAAGTAATTGAAGAATGTAGTAAAATGATAGAGAAGCTGTAGAGTATTGTTTATTACTTACATCATTCAAACAAACTATGACAAAAATCAAATGATTATTTATAATACAGGTTCTATTAAATTTTTGTTTATTAAATTTATTTGTTGTTTAAATACATAAAAAGTTAAATTATTTGTTTACTAAATGTTGAATATTGTAAATATTAAGATAAAAAAGTTTGTTTTTTTAACAAAAAGGTTTTAAAAGCTTGTATTATAATAATACTGACAGTTAATTATTTATAAGGGAGTATTATGCGAATATTAATATCCAATGATGATGGCATCCATGCTACGGGAATAAGAACTCTTATCTCTAAATTGGCAAGAGAGCATGAGGTTTATGTAATTGCACCTGATCGAGAAAGAAGTGCGGCCGGGCATGCATTGACACTTCATAAGCCATTAAGGGTAAGTGAAATAGAAATGGAATATCCTGTTGCAAAAGCATGGGAGACAACCGGAACTCCAGGGGATTGTATCAAAATTGGAGTGAGCGTGATTTTAGATAAAAAACCGGATATTATTATTTCTGGAATTAATCATGGTCCTAACCTTGGGGCAGATGTGCTATACTCCGGCACTGTAAGCGCTGCTATGGAAGGCGCTGTATTGGGTTATCCTAGTATAGCTGTTTCTCTTTCTAATGGTTGTATAGAACCGGAAGATTTTGATTATGCAGCAGAATTTATTGCAAAATTCCTGAATAGAATAAAATCAATTAAATTTCCTAAAAAAACAATATTAAATATAAATGTACCGGCTGTACCTGGTAGTGATATTGCCGGGATCCAAATAACACGCTTAGGTACAAGAATGTACACTGATACTTATGAGAAGCGTATTGATCCAAGAGGAAAAGTTTACTATTGGCTAGCAGGTGAAATTATTCAAACTGATGAAGAAGAAGGAACTGATATTACTGCTATAAGAAATAACAAGATTTCAATAACCCCTGTAACCTTTGAAATTACTCATAAAAGTATAATGCCAGAATTAGAAGAAGCATTTTGTGACGGTTGTTGTGATTGCTTGTAAATAGTTAAAGATAAAGTATTTTATTATAATAAAAGCTTGCTTTTTAGTCTGTATAATAGACAGGAAAGCAAGTTTTGTTATTTTTATACTCTTTAGGCTTTGTATACTTGAAGTTTTAATAAAAAGTGTTAAAATGAAAAATGTAATGCACGAATTAATATAAAATTGTGCAGTGGAATGCAAGGATTATAAAAATGTTTGAACGTAGTATAAAATTGTTAATAGAAAAACAGCTTTATAAAGGTAAAGTTATTGTACTATATGGAGCTAGGCGTACTGGTAAAACTACTTTGTCAAAGCAAATATTAAAGGAGCAGGAATTAGAAGGTAAAAAAGCAAAATATTATAACTGTGAACTTTTAAGCGTTAAGTCTGAGCTGGAGACGACTAATGAACAGGCATTAAAATCATTTTTTGGAGATAAAGACATTGTAGTGTTGGATGAGGCTCAGAATATTGAAAATATTGGCTTAGCACTAAAGATTTTAGTTGATACATATCCAGATATCCAAATAATTGCAACAGGTTCAAGCAGTTTTGACCTTGTCAATAAAGTTGGAGAGCCTTTGGTTGGTAGAAGTAGACACTTTATACTTTATCCTTTTTCTATGCAAGAGATTAGAAATAAACATGACTTATTTGATATTTCAGCTAAAATGGAGAGTATTTTGCGCTTTGGCTTATATCCGTCAGTTTTTGAGCTTGATGATGAGGGTTCTGCTGATGAACTGGAAGATATAGCAAGCAATTATTTATATAAAGATATTCTTGCTTTTGAGAATATTAAAAATTCTCGCCTATTGCTTGATTTATTAAAGTTGTTGGCACTACAGATTGGTAATGAAGTCTCATACTCAGAACTTGCACAAAAGTTGAGTGTTAGCATACATACTATTATTAAGTATATAGATTTATTAGAAAAGTGCTTTGTTGTATTTTCTCTAAGGTCTTTTAGCAGGAATTTAAGAAATGAAATTGGAAAGTCACAGAAAATTTATTTTTATGACTTAGGTATAAGAAATGCTCTAATTAATGCATATAATCCTCTTAGTATGAGAAATGATATTGGAGCACTCTGGGAAAATTTTTGTATAATCGAGAGGTTAAAATATAATCAAGCTAATAAAAATCGGTGTAATACATACTTCTGGCGTATGTATTCTGGGCAAGAAGTTGACTACATAGAAGAGTACTCTGGATTATTAGACGGGTTTGAATTTAAATATAATCCTAATATGAAGTTTAAAACCCCTAAAAAGTTTCTTGAAACCTATGAAAATAGCTCTGTTGATGTTATTCATTCTAAAAACTGGTGGGAGTTTTTACTAAAAAAGGAGCAGTGAATATATTTACTAAAAAAATTAAAATGAAAAATTAACTGCACAAATTAATATAAAATTGTGCAGTTGAGTGCACGAATTAATGTATTTGCTTTAGTATAGCAGTTTATAATTCGTTTACTATCAGCCCTACTTCTATATACCCACTTATTATTACCTTTGTATTTTATTTTTTAATATTTTTTATTGAGATAAAAATAATTATAATACATTTGTAAAGAAAAAATAAAAAAACTGAAATTGTAATTGAAAAAATTTTTTTATATAGATATAAGGACATTTATATAAACTCATCACTTTCCCGTTTTGTTTAAATAATCAAAGATCGCGAAGAAAATATGATAAATAAAATATTCCTACCCACACAACAAAAAAATGGCTTTTTAAACCCTGAAAGTAAAAAAGTAACCACCAGGGAACAGGCATTTGAAGGATTTAACAAGATGAAGCAGCAGCGCTATGATGATGTGATGGCGCATGAGCAAGCACATTTATCAGCAGCAGGGCATCTTGCTGCTAGTGGTATACATCTTGATTATGGAGCTAATGGCGTTGTGACTGGCGGGCATGTAATGATTAGAGTGCCTGAGGCCGGAAGTGCTGATATGCCAGAAGATAAGTTAAAGCAAATTATAAGTGATGCACGTATTGCAAGACAAGCTGCAGATGCACCTTCGTCTCTTGGTGGAGATGCGGGAGAACTCTCAGGGGCAGATAAAAGAATTATAGCTAAAGCATCAAGAGTAGAAAGCACAACAAAGCTGGCGTTGCAAGAATGCCAATGTAAATCTTGCAATTCTTGTAATGGTGTTGGCAATAAATTAAATATATCTGGGTAAGGGCTTATTATCACTAAGTTTTAAAATTTTATAAATTTATATAAAAAATTACACTTGATATAGTGGCAAATTTTTTCATGGAGTTTTATAATGAAATAGCATTTTTATCATTTTAAAATTTTTTTTATAGTATATCAACTTAAAAGCATTTTTAGACTATTCAATCGTGTTAAAGCGCATTCAAAAAGAGTAATATAAATAAATGGATAAAAATTTGCCTATAATTTTAGCAATATCTGCAGCAAGTGGTTTTATTTTAGGAATAAAAACGCTTGAATATTTATTGGAACACGACTATAAGATTGAGCTTATTGTATCTCAGAATGCTTATTATATAGCTGAGTCTGAACTGGGATTGGTATTGAGCCAAGATAAGAATTTAATTAAAAATAATATTTTAGAATATTTAAATTTAAAAAATAAAACCGAAAGCTTAAAGGTTTGGCTGGATAATGAATTTCACGCTAATCCTTCAAGTGGCTCTTATAAAACAGCAGGTATGATTATAGTGCCTTCCAGTATGTCTACTGTAGCAGCAATATCTAGTGGGTATACAAGTAATTTGATTGTTCGAAGTGCTGATGTTTGTATAAAAGAAAAAAGAAAATTGCTTGTAGTTCCTAGAGAAACACCCTTGAGCAGTATTCATCTGGAAAATTTACTAAAACTTTCTAATAACGGAGCTATTATAGTTCCGCCAACTATTGGATTTTACTCTGATCCGCAGTCATTGGATGATTGTGTTAATTTTTTAGTTGGAAAAATTTTAGATTTATTTGGTATCGATAATAGTTTATATAAAAGGTGGTCATTATGAGCGAAAAAAAAGTTATTGTTGTTTCCGGTAAGCAGTTCTCTGGTAAAGATACTGTAGCTGCTGTTCTAAAAGATGTTATTCCTGGATTTACAGTTGCACCTATTGCTTATGCAATAAAAGATGAATTTAGTAAGGAAAGAAATCTTACTATAAAAGAAGTAGATATGAATAAGCCTATTTATAGAGCTGATTTAATACTTTTAGGCAGTAGAAGACGTGATGAAGATCCTGACTACTGGATTAAAAAAGTTCTTGAGTATGAAGGAAATTTAATAGTACCTGATGTTAGGCTTAAGCGAGAATTAAAAACCTTTAAAGGATTTAATACCATAACAATAAGATTAAAATCATTAAGAGAAGAGCGTGCGAAGCGTGGCAAACTTGTTTCTGAAAATGATTTTACCGAAGTTGCGCTTGATGAAATTAAAGAATGGGATTATGTAATTGAAAACAATAAAGATCTCGATGCACTCAAGGCAATTGCAAAAGAAATAGCTGAAGATATAAAAGAAAAAATATAGAATTCAAAATAAATCTTTATTTAATAAGAATAATAGATTTAACTTTTCTTGCCGAAGCCTCTTTGGCAGAATTAAGAATAAACTTTATACCTTTCATGTACATGGATGTAGAGCTGCCACCGTCTAGGGCCATTGCAGAGTCTACGTCCATTTGCTTTAAAAGGGTAGATAGCTTTTTTATGGTCATAGGATTATCATTGCTTATAGCAATCAATAAAATACTATCCCCCTTTATAGCAATGGCTGATCTTGCGTGCTTTTGTAAAACCCCTGCCGAGCTGCGTATAATTTTATTATTTTTTTTTAATACAAAAAATTCTTTCTCTAAATCCATTTTTTCCAACAAAATAGGGCCTGCTTGAATAGAACTAACTAGTGAGCAACCAGGCTCTGTATGTTCAGAATGATATTTTATTGAATATTTATAAGTATTTGAGCAGTTTAAAATTCTAAATTCTGCTCTATTAAATATTTTATCCAAATATTTTTTTAAAACATTATTGTTTATAAGGCTTTCATTTAACCAAGGGTTTCCAATATATCTATTATTTTTGTAAATATAAGAAATAGTCTTTTTATTATTAGGATCGAAAAAGCCACCATTAATACCAGCGAGTGCATTTGTTTTTTCTACAACGTTTTCTACAGTTTCTAGTGTGTCAGAAAAATATATATCTATGCATTTGTTGCATATAAGGGTATCTATATCTATTACAAATACGCCTTTTGTTGGTGAATAAAAGTTAATGCCACTCATTTCATCAGATAAAGCCGGTGCTATACCCATTACTATAAGTAGCATTAACGTAATTGTTTTTAAAAGAACTGAAAGGTTTTTTATATCTACCCCCTACCCCCTTGTTTGGGGGAAATTCTAATTGGGCTTATTTTACTTCGGTTTTGCCGATTTGTTCGCCCTTTAAGTTTTTAGAAAAAAAATTTTTTTATTTACTGGCAAATATTTTTCTGATTTCTTTTGCAATAGCTTCAGCCATTTCAAAAGTAGAAGCATGTCCACCTAAGTCAAAGGTAACCTTTTCGCCCTTTTTAAGTACTTCTATAACCGCATTATAAAGTATTTTAGCTGCTTTTTGTTCGCCTATGTGTTTAAGCATCATTACAGCAGATAGTATTAATGCAGTTGGATTTGCCTTACTTAGTCCTGCTAAACCAGGAGAGCTACCATGGACAGGCTCAAATACAGCTATTTCATCACCAAAGTTTGCGCCCGGTGCAAGACCAAGTCCGCCTGTTAATCCTGCTGCAAGGTCGGACACAATGTCACCATATAGGTTAGGCAACAGTAGTACGTCATAAACTTCAGGATATTGAACTAACTGCATACACATATTGTCTATCAGTAGTTCTTCAAGCTGAATTTCAGGATAGCTTTTTGCAATGTTTTTAGCTGACTCTAAAAATAATCCGTCTGACAGCTTGCAGATGTTTGCTTTTGTTACAACTGTAACCTTTTGTCTGTTTTGCTTTTGGGCATATTCAAATGCTGATTTTGCAATTCTTTCTGATGCTTGTCTTGTTATCCTTTTAATTGATTCAGCTGTATCTTCATCTATTTGACGCTCTAAACCTGCATATAGGTCTTCTGTATTTTCTCTAAATATTACTAAGTCAACATTATTAAATTTTGTGTTTATGCCTGGCATTGTTTTTGTTGGCCTTACACAGGCATATAAGTCAAGTTCTTTTCTTAAAGCAACATTAACGCTTCTAAATCCACTTCCTATAGGCGTAGTTATAGGGCCTTTTAATGCTACTTTATTTTTTCTTATTGATTCGAGTAGATGCCCTGGTAATGGGGAGCCCTCTTTTTCTATAACTCCCTCCCCAGCATTAACAATTTCCCAATTGATTTTTACATTTGTTGCTTCTATTGCGATTTGCGCTGCTTCGGTTATCTCTGGACCAATGCCATCACCTGGTATCAAGGTTATATTATGCATTATAATTTTTTCCTTTTCTGTTTCCTTTTAGCTACATTGCTTTTTATTTTTTTCGTTTTTTTTTGTATTTTTTGTTATTGTTTATATAGCCAATTATTTTAAAACAATGCAGTTCTATTCAAAAAATTAAAAACAATTCTGCTTTTTATTTTTTCATGAATTTTAAATTATTTTTTTATAATTTAAAGCTTTTAATAATGTTATTAAATACCCTTCACTCTTAAACTAACTGAAAATCACCATGTTTTTCAATATGTTTAGCAAGCCCGCCATCGTTTAATATTTTTATCATTACATCAGGTAATGGAGTAATCGCAATATCTTCACCTGTTGTTTTATTTTTAACAACACCCTCTTTTAAAGAAACTTCCAGCTCATCACCTTCGTTTATTTTATCTGTATCGCATTCAATAACTAATAAGCCTATATTAATGGCGTTTCTAAAGAATATTCTTGCGAATGATTTTGCCATTACTCCATTAACACCAGCTAGTTTGATTATTTGAGGGGCATGTTCTCTGGACGAACCAAGCCCAAAGTTTTTACCCGCCACAACAAAATCACCTTGTGACATACCAGAGGCAAAATCTTCTCTTGCATCTTCCAAAACATGTTTTGCAAATTCAGGAAGGTTTGTTCTTAAGTGGAATAATCTTCCTGGTGCTATATGATCAGTGCTTATATCGTCTCCAAATTTCCAGGCTTTGCCTTTTTTTATTTCCATTTTAGTCCTCTATTTCTTTTTAAGGAAGAATTTTGATAATATCCTTAATTATTAAAAAAGGGGGAGGATTAGTCCCCCCTTTATGATAAATAACTTTCAAACGGATAAACACCCTGTGAAGAAGGTGATGACATTATCTCTCTAGGGTCAGATATATGACCTGTTATCGCACTATAAGCTGCGGTTGCAGGTGAACTCAGGTAAATTTGACCTTTAGGGTTGCCCATTCTTCCTTGGAAGTTTCTATTTTGAGTAGCCAGACAAACTTCATCGTCACCTAGTATACCTGCATGAACACCAACACAAGGACCACATCCGGGTGCTAGTACAGATGCTCCGGCTTCAACAAATATTCTTATTAAGCCTTCTTTTATAGCTTGCAAATAAATATCTTTAGATGCCGGTACAACAATAAGTCTTACATCACTGTGTACTTGCTGATTTTCTAGGATTTGTGCTGCAATTCTTAAGTCTTCAATTCTACCGTTTGTACAGGTGCCAATAAACACTTGATCAATTTTAATATCTTTCAATTGGTCAACAGTAGCTGTATTATCAACAGCATGAGGTTTAGATACAGTTGGTTTTACTTGAGATGCGTCTATAGTTATGACTCGTTCGTAAATAGCATCTGGATCAGCAGTTATTTCTCTGAATTTATCACCTCTACCTCGAGAAATGAGGTACTCTTTAGTAATATGATCAGATTCTATCAGACCTGCTTTTGCTCCTGCTTCAACAGCCATATTTGATAGAGTAAACCTATCAGCCATTGACATATGTTTAATTGTCTCACCGCAGAATTCTAAAGACTTATAAGTTGCGCCATCAGCTCTAATTAGTCCTACTAAATGCAAAATCAGGTCTTTTGCCCCCACTCCTGGAGCTAAGTTTCCGTTAACTACAATTTTAAAGGTTTCTGGAACTTTTAACCAAACTTTGCCTAATGCAATAGCAATACCTACATCAGTAGACCCCATACCTGTTGCAAAAGCACCTAGTGCTCCAGAGGTGCAGGTATGAGAATCTGCACCTACAAGTATTTCACCAGGGTTAACATAATCTTCAATTAATCTTTGATGGCATACACCTTGCCCTGTTTCAGAAAGGATTGCACCAGTTTTTTTAGCAAAATCTCTTAGTATTCTATGTGCATTTGAAAGTTCTTTTCTGGGACTGGGAGATGCATGATCTATAAATAATATTGTTCTTTCAGGGTTTGCTGCTTGCTCAAGATTAATTTTTTGTATTTCTTGTATTGTTAATGGACCTGTACCATCTTGTACTGCTGTAACATCAACATTTGCAACAACAAAGTCTCCTGCTTTTACATCTTTATTAGAATGTTCACCTATTATTTTTTCTACAATAGTTTTTCCCATTTAAACTATCCTTTTGTTTATCTCTCTATTATTTATCCTGCAACTTCTGCTGCTGCGCATTTTTTTACGTCTTGTTCGATTCTTTTCTTCAGCTCGCCAACAGGTAAATAATATGGAGTCACTGTCATTATTTTTGCAGCAATATCAGGATACATATAGATAAACTTAAGTTCGTTATCCATCAATGGTTTTTGGGTGTGAACATTTGCGTATCTTGCTAATTCTAAGATATTTCTAGCTTCGTCCTCATCGTGGAATTCTAGTTCTAGTTTTTCGTAAACATCTCTAAAGCCTTTGATTCCACCATACTCACCAGTGGTAATCATACGACCTGTTTCAATTTCTTCAGGTTCTCCACGACCAAGTTCTTCAAATTCGTATAATTCATAATTTTTTCTGTCTTTTAGTGCGCCATCTGCATGAATACCGGATTCGTGAGCAAAAGCATTATCTCCTACTGCTACTTGATTAACCGGAATTGGCACATCAAAAGCGTATGATGTATATTTTGCTAATCTCCAGATTACGCTTAGATCAATATTTGGGTCTAAAACGTATTTATCTTTAAATCCGCTTGATTTTAATACACCTAGTACAACAGATGCTAAATCTGCGTTACCTGATCTTTCGCCCATGCCATTAATTGCAGTGTTGATATAAGCGTCTACACCTGCATCAATAGCAGCTTGTGCTCCTGCAACAGAATTGCCGGCAGCCATCCCAAGGTCGTTATGACAGTGTAATTCAACATCCATTTGTGTTTCTTGTGCTAATTTATAAATTCTGTTATATGTTGTTAAAGGATCGTCGTATCCTAATGTATCACAGTATCTAATTCTGTGTGCTCCTGCTTCTTTAGCAGCTTTACCTAATTTTATTAAATATTCTTCGTCTGTTCTTGATGCATCTTCTGCATTAACCCCAATAATTTGAGCTCCACAGGTTTGTGCTGCATCAATAGCTTCAACTACTTGTTTAATGATATCATCTTTGTTTTTTCTTCCACCAAATTTACCCTGAATCATTTGATCAGATGTGGAAATTGATAAGTTAACAAATTTTAATCTTGGTACATTTTGAAATGCTTGGAAAACGTCGCTAGCAAGCGCTCTCATCCATCCGCTTAATTTTGTTTTTGTAATAGCGCCTCTATCAACTAACTCTAAGTTGGCATTTAAGTAATTAATTTCGTGCCTTGTTGTTGGGAACCCAAACTCTGACTGAGCAATTCCCATTTCATTTAAAAGTAGATTAATCATGGTTTTTTGCAGCTTTGCTAAGCCTAACCTTGAAGTTTGTACTCCATCTCTGTTTGTAACATCTACTATATATATTGTATTCTTCGATTTTTCCAAATTAAACCTCCTTTAATCCAGATTTATAAATACCTAACTCGAAGTTTATGGTATACTAACACCATTATTTTATATTTAGCTAAAATAGTAAAGTAAATCAATAGCTCAAAACAATTTTTATAAAAATTTGATTTAAATATTATCCTATTTGTCTTACAATGCAATTGATTGAGCGAAAGTTAAGGAATATTAACATGCAAAAAACACCCAGAGGCATGAGACTTCATATAGGAATTTTTGGAAAACGAAATGCTGGAAAATCAAGCTTATTAAATAAATTAACTAATCAAGATATCTCAATTGTATCAGAAATGGCTGGAACTACTACTGATCCGGTAGAAAAAGCCTTGGAATTATTGCCTTTAGGCCCAGTGTTATTTGTAGATACAGCTGGAATTGATGATGAAGGTTCTATAGGCGAGATGCGAATTCAAAAAACTCTGGGTATTATTGATAGAACAGACCTTGCGATAATTGTTTGTGACTCAAGCGGATGGGACGATTTTGAATTAAAACTTTATAAAATTTTTAAAGAAAGAAATATTCCTGTAATTTGCGTAATCAATAAAGTGGATATAAATAAACCAAATGAATCAGTTATAAATAAAATAAAAGAATTAGAAACTGATTTTGTATGTCTTTCTGCTATGACTGGTGAAGGCGTAGATGGCTTAAAACAAAAAATAATAGCGTTAGCGCCGGATGAGTTTATAACACCCCCTGCAATCGTCTCTGATTTGCTTCCTGCTGGAGAATTAGCATTATTAGTCGTCCCAATAGATTTGGAAGCTCCAAAAGGTAGATTAATACTACCTCAGGTTCAAACAATAAGAGATTTACTGGACAATGATTCAATGGTAATGGTGGTAAAAGAAAGAGAGTTAAGAGATGCTATTAATCGCTTAAATAAACCGCCTTATTTGGTTATAACAGATTCTCAGGCTTTTTTAAAAGTCTCTGCGGACGTGCCTAAGGATGTTAAGCTAACTTCTTTCTCTATTTTATTTGCTAGATTAAAAGGTGATTTAAAAGAATTTGTAAAAGGTGCTGTTGCAATAGATGATCTTGAGTCAGGTGATAAAGTTTTAGTTTGTGAGTCTTGTTCCCATCATTCTATTGGAGATGACATTGGTAGAGTGAAAATCCCAAGATGGCTTAACCAATACGTTGGTGGCAAGTTGGATTTTGAATTTTATGCCGGGCATGACTTCCCAAGTGATTTAAAAGAAAAAAATTATAAGCTCATCATCCACTGCGGGGCATGTATGACAAACAGACGAGAAGTTTTAACTAGAATAATGAAAGCAAGCGCAGCAGGCATACCAATTACAAACTATGGATTAACCATTGCATACTCTCTTGGTATATTTGAAAGAGCTTTGCAGCCGTTTCCATTTGCGATGGAAGTCTTAAGTTGATTTTTTAAAATTCGTAAAAAATTAAAAACTTTATTATTATTCCTTTTTAAAGACTATAAAGGAAATAAAAATCTATAAATTGCAACAATAAATAAATTTAAAAGGGATAAAGGCAATAAAAATTTCCAGCTAAAATTCATTAGCTGATCAGCCCTTAGTCTTGGTAACGATGCTCTTATCCACATTATCAAAAATATAAGTAAATAAGTTTTGAGCATAAGCCACGCTATTTGCTCAATATTAACAAATAAATTTAAAACTATTTGGCTATTAATAATATTTTTAAAAATTAATAAAGATAAATAGTCATTAAATGGCGATAAATAACCACCAAAGAATAATACAGAAATCAAAACGCATATTATAAACAAAGCTGCATACTCAGCAAGAAAGAATAAAGCAAATTTCATGCCAGAGTATTCTGTATTGTAACCGCTAACCAGTTCACTTTCAGCTTCTGGTAAGTCAAAAGGAATTCTATTTATCTCTGCTAAAGAACATATGAAAAATACTACAAGCCCTATTGCGGCAGGACACATATTCCAGCTAAAAATATTCCAGTTTAAAAAAGCATTATTTACAACTCCACCAGACTGCCCTTGGACAATTGTAGGCAGGTTCATTGAACCAGCTAGAACACATATGCCTATCGCAGAAAGCACAAGGGGAATTTCGTAGCTTATAGCCTGAGCCGTCCCTCTAATACCGCCAAGTAAAGAGTATTTATTATTGCTAGCCCAGCCTGACAAGATAATTCCAATAGTGGATATTGAAGAAATTCCTAGTATCAAAAATAACCCGGCAGCAGCGTTTATAGCGATTAGACTTTCGCTGAATGGAATTAAGCCATAAACTGCCATAACAGGTGCAAAAAATATAATAGGCGCAATTGTAAATAATATTTTATTTGTATTGGTCGCCATTATATCTTCTTTGAATAGCAATTTTATTGCATCTGCAAAGGTTTGAAAAAAGCCGTTAGGTCCAACTCTGTTTGGGCCTTTTCTTACAGTAAGTAATGCTAATAATTTTCTTTCTAATAAAACAAGAAAAATAACAACAATAACTAAAACCGCAGCAACACCAATAAATGGAAATACAGGCCAGCTAATTTGAGCTAGTATTGTTGGTATATGTAAATATTCAAATATTTTTATGTATAATTCGTACATTTTTTGACTCCGATTATCTGTCAACTTCGGGGAGTATAACGTCTAAGCTGCCAAATATAGCCATAAGATCTGAATAAAGGCTACCTTTTGCAAGTTCGGGCAATACTTGAACATTAGAAAACGAAGGTGCTCTCCATCGTATCCTATATGGATTTTTGCTGCCATCACTTACCAAGTAACAACTTGTTATTCCTCTTGGCGACTCTATCAAAGATGTTACTTCGCCTTTTGGCGGTTTAAAGTTAACAAGATTTATGCTTTTATCTGTCAAAAGTGTATCAAATCCGCAGTATTTACAATTTTCATCACTGCAATTGCAGTTAGTTCTTTTAACAAATAGCTTGTCTGGCGTTCCTCCAGGCAACTTGTCTATTGCTTGAAGAACTATATCAATAGACTGCCTCATTTCATCAAGTCGAATCAAGTACCTGTGGTAGCAGTCTCCATTTTCTCTGGTGCAAACATCAAAATTAAATTCACTATAAACAGAATATCCAGGTTCTTCCCTCAAATCGATTTTAACACCGGACGCTCTTAAATTTGGTCCGGTTATTCCATAGTCCAAGGCAACTTCTTTAGTCAAAATCCCTACGCCTTTAGTTCTTTCTAAAAATATAGGATTTTTAGTTATTATAGCCTCGTATTCATTGAATAAATCAGGTAACTCTGTGCATAACTTTTTGACCTTATTAAGCCAATTAGGAGGGAAATCTTGTTTAACCCCGCCAAAACAGTAAAAATTATATAATAATCTGGCACCTGCTATTTCTTCAAAAAGGCTTAGCAATTTTTCCCTATCCCTAAATGTATAAAATAGTGGCGATGTTGCACCAAGATCTAATAAAAATGTTCCTAACCATAGCAAGTGAGAACTTATTCTGTTAAGTTCCATTGTTATCACTCGAATATATTCAGCACGTCTCGGTACTTTGATTTCAGCTATTGACTCAACTGCATAGCAAAATGAAGCAAGGTTAAAGAAACTGGATAAATAATCCACTCTGTCAACCATTGGTAAATACTGATAATAAGTCCTTGACTCTGCCAGTTTTTCCATACCACGATGCAAATATCCTATAACAGGCTCTATACTTGTTATAATTTCGCCTTCCAAGTCAATTATAAGCCTTAGTACTCCGTGTGTACTAGGGTGTTGAGGGCCAACATTTATTCTCATTTGTTTTGTTTGTGTTTGCATCTGAATTCCTCTTACCGTTGATTCCACGTTAATCGCTCATCGTCTTGAATATAGTCTTTTCTTAGAGGATGTCCTTGCCAATCATCTGTTAGCAAAATTCTTTTTAAATTAGGGTGATTTTTAAATTTTATCCCCATAAGGTCATAATTTTCTCTTTCATGCCAATTTGCAGCAGAATATATGTTTGCAATGCTTTCTATTGTAGGATTTTCCTTTGATAAGCTTGCTTTAATAACTATTTGATTTTTAAAAACCGAGTCAAGCAAGTGATAGGAAACTTCAAAATGCTCAGGAAAGTCTACACTGCTTACAGATAATAAAATATCAAACTTAACATCACTTTCTGTCTTAAAGAATTCAATGATTTTGCAAATATGATCAGCGTCAACAATTATAATTGATGTCTCATTGTTATCTGATTTTTGCCATTCACAATTTATATTTAAGCTTTTAAGCTTTTTAAGAGTTTGATATTTTATTACACTAATTTTTTCCATCATTGCTATACGCTCACTTCTTGTTTATAACTGTCTTTTTGGGTGATACTCATCACCTTTCTTACTGTCATCGCTATAAGCTTTTGATATAAATTAAGTTTACTTGTAAGCATCAGTACTCAATTGGCCATTACCTCTTTTTGTATGCCCCAATGATAAATTTTCATACCCTCTAAGGGTAAAGCCAGCTCTGAGTCTTCACTATATTTTACTTTAGGCTTGTGGGCTTCTAAGTATTGTTTGCGCTCTAAAAGTGATTCTGTTTTCATTTTTTTCTGTAATTTCATAATTGCGTCTAAAAGGGCTTCAGGTCTTGGTGGACATCCAGGTAAGTAAACATCAACAGGTATTAACCTGTCTACGCCTTTTACCACAGAATACGAGTCGTTCTCAAACATGCCGCCAGTAATAGTACAAGCGCCCATTGCAATTACATATTTAGGCTCTGGCATTTGTTCGTATAGTTGCACTACTGCTGGTGCCATTTTATGGGTAATTGTACCTGCTGTTATCATTAGGTCAGCTTGCCTTGGTGTTGCTCTGAATACTTCTGATCCAAATCTTGCAATATCATAGTTTGATGCACTAGTTGACATCATTTCTATAGCGCAACAAGATGTTGCAAAAGTCATTGGCCATACTGAGTTTGACCGTGCCCAATTATATATATAATCTACTGCTGTAAGAATTACTTTTATACTCATACACCCACATCTCCTTAATTTGTTGTCTTATGGCATTTAATTTTATTTATTTCCACTTTAAAAAGTCTTTTTTCCACACGTAAACTAGTCCTAAAACCAGTATTAAAATAAATACAATCGCTTCTATTAGCGCAAATAAACCTAATTTATTATAGGTTACAGCCCATGGAAATAAAAAAATTGCTTCAATATCAAATATTATAAACATTAAGGCATACATATAGTATTTGACATCAAATTGAAGTCTGGAGTCACCAAATGTTTTCATTCCACATTCGTAGGTAGAATTTTTATTTTTGTTTGGTGCTTTTGGGTGCACAACCCAAGATGTTGTTATTGCAGCCATAGCAAAAGCAACAGAAAACAATATAAATGCAAATAAAATTCCGTATCCTTGAATATAAAACATTTTTTATATCTACCCCCTACCCCCTTATCAAGGAGGAGTTTTTCTTTTGGGTTTGCTTTGAATCAGCTACGCTGACTTGCTCGCCCTTTTACTTTTTAAGTTTTAAAAGTACTCAATAAAATTTTAGCTTATAGGTCCTTAAAAGTACAGTATTGGTATATTGAGTTCTGATACTTTCAAATAAATTTAAAGTATACTAAAGCTTATAGCGATTATAGAAAAATTTTTATGCTTATCATCAAATGCATAATTCTTAACATTTTTATATCTATATCTAAAAGAAAAATTGTAACGATATATAAATTTAATGCTTGAATTTTATCAATTTAAGAAATTGAGTAGATTTAATTCTTGTAATTTTTGTTTTGTATATTTAGAGAGTAGACTTATTGGGGAGTAGTATATGAGAGTTAGTCATGGTAGTAGTTTTGTCAATTTAAACAGAAAAAATAATGTCAATTTTGGACACAAAATAACTTTGGACATTGGAGCAAGTGATCCTAGGGGATCTTGTAAAGTATCATGTGAATCTGATAACAGTGAGGAACTATTTCATGAAAAGAAATTTGTAAACGATAAGATAACTGGCTTTAAAGATTCTGATGATTTTTTAGGTAAAGTTTCTAAAATTGTAAATCAAGCCAATGATAAGGCTGTAGCTGAATTTAAAAAGCAAGGCAAGGCTCCGGAAAAGCTTTCTGCCTTGGCTCTTTTTGTACCTGGCGAAGTTAGAAATAATGTGGCAATAAGGTTAGCTAATATTAGGGATAAAAGTAATGAAGGCTTAGAGGGTATAAATTTTGAGTCTTTAAGATCTAGCTTAAATAATATTTCAAGCAATTTAAAAATCAAATCGCTTAAAGATCTTGCTGGTGCAGGTCTTTCACTTGCAGAAAAATTTTCTCACAGTCCAGATTATGCAGGAAAATTTAAGAGAAACTTTTATGGTGTAGGCGTTATGACTGGTGGTGGTTTTGGCAGTGTTAACATGAAAGTACATGATGGTAGTGATTTAGTAGTTGAAACATCAGAAAGCAGTCATGACTTAGCTATCGATAAAAATGGTGAAGTAAAAAGGCTGGGCGTTATAGGCGCAACAGTAAAAGGTATAATAGGTAACTATGCAGAAAGTTTAGGTATTACAGATAAAAACGATAAAAACATTCTGATTAAGACGGGTAACGCCAGACTAGCAACCCAGAAAAATATCAAGCTAGACTCTGAAAAAGATAAAAAGGCTATAAGCTTACTTACTTCAAAGGGCTTATATGATTTTGAGGCTATAAAAGATGGAAAAACAAATTTAAAAGTAAAAGATGTTAACAAGTTTGCAGCAGCAAGAAGAGCTGCTATAGCTCAGTATGCTGATGCTGTAGCACAACATGCCATTACAAAAATTAATGAAAATGCTGATGTACTAGTTTTAACGGGTCCTCTTGCCCTGGGACTAAGTAATACTATTCAACAAAATAAAGAAGATTTTACGATAGATAAAATATCAGACTTAAAAAATGTCCATGATATGGATGGGAATTCTGTCAAAAATCCAACTACATTAGCAGAACTGGTAACAGCGAAAATAGATAAGTATATTGCAGACGATAAAACCTGCTCAGCCTTAAGAAAAGCTAGTGGTTTTAAAGTTATATCAAATGATAAGTTTGCAATAAAAGGTAATACCGGAGGTGGCAAGTTACTACTTGATGATAACACTATTGTCGGGAATGGCTGGGTGCAAATACCTTTGGCATTATATGATAAGGATGAAGAAGCTGATAAAGGTGAAGAAATAATAGAGATTGATCCATCTGTGTATGCTATATCTAATGCTTTAAGGTCATTTTCTCAAAAGGAAGTGCCTCGTGGAAAAGTACTTGCACCTGTATTTAATGATAAAGCCCCAATAGGATACTGGACGCGTAATAATAAACTTCTTCGTAGGCAGTTTGTCTCCCTTAAATCACTAAAAGGAATGCATTTTCCTGGAGGAACTTCTGGAAAGAATCCTAGGCCTTCAGCTGGCGCAAGAGTTATGCATATTGGCTAATTTGTAGCAAATTTAAATTATAGTTACATAAGCACTGATCAATTAAAGCCGTGCTTATGCGCTATAATATGGTTCTTAATTACCTTTTATAACAAAAATAGGCTTTAATTGAGCGACTTCTCTGGCAAGACCTGCTTTACAAACAGAATTTATTACTTCATCATAATCTTTATAGGCTTCTGTAAATTCATCAACCGGATAATTGCGCATATTTGTTAAAACATCAGCCTCTTCCATTTTTTTATTTACATAGCTCTGTAATAATTTTCTTTTTGCTTCATTTCTCCCCATACATCGCCCGGCACCATGGGGCACTGTATAATAATTATTTTTAGATGACTCTAAGCCTACCATTATTGAACTACCAGAAATTGACGAACCCGGAATAATTACCGGATGCCCGGTATCATAAAATTTTGTAGATTTTAAATCCGGACGCCCTGCAGGGAATGCTCTTGTTGCGCCTTTTCTGTGGATATAATATTTTTCACCGTTTATTTCTTCTAACTGCGCTAGGTTGTGAGAAATTAAATAAACAAAATTTACTTTAGCCTTTGGATAAAGTCTTTCAATAGCAGATTTTATTGCCTTATTAAGCGCTAAATGATTAACAATAGCAAAATTAGCAGCACAACCCATAGATAATAAATAATCTTGACCAATTTGAGAGTCTATCTTTGCCCATACAAGTTCTCTGTCTGCAAATGGAAGATTGTTAACACTAAAATAATCCCATAATTTTTTAAAATACTCTGTTGCAATCTGATGCCCTAAGCCTCTTGACCCACAATGCGTTAAAAATCCAACACCTTCTGAAATACCCCAGGAAGATGCAAGTTGTTTATCTAATATTTTAACATTTTGAGCTTCTAGAAAGTGATTTCCACTACCTAATGAGCCAATTTGACCTTCTCCTCTTTTTATAGCCTGTTCGCTTAATAGGCTTGCATCAGCCGGCAAATGAGTTCTTTCCAGTTTGTTTAGCCATTCTATTGGGATGTCTAAATTTTTCATTAGTTCATGATCTGTAGTTCCCTTGTTTAAAATAGATAAGTACTCATCTTTGTTTATTTTTAGTTGTTTTTTTGTTCTCATTTTGCCTACACCATAAGGAACATACTCACATATTTTATCGATTAAGTCTCTTCTTGTGCTTTTATCTTTTAAAAGTTCAGGTTTTAAGTCTGTTTGCAAATATGAAACCGAGCAACTTATATCATACCCTACAGGCCCTAACATAATAGAATCTTTAGTTGCTACCATGCTTCCTATAGGGCAACCATAACCCTCATGCGCATCAGCATTAAGGTTTATTTTGCTCACACCTTCGGTTAGAGCTGTATTTATAGCTTGTTGTATTGTTTTGTCGCTAAAGTCCTTTACTATTTTTTCTGTTGCAAATATATCAATAATTTTTCCATTAGATAACTCAGGGTTTATAATGAAATGAGCATTGCTTTTTTTTATTAATTTTTCCATTTTTCAAGGCTCCAAAAAATTTTTATAGATTTTTATTATAATGCTTTATATAAGGAATTGCTAGAATATTATTAATGACATGGACTAAAAGCGGCACTAACAAATTGCCTGTTAAAATATATAATCCACCCAGGTAAAATCCGACTACTACAGTGTAAATGCCGTAATTGACAGTTTCTTTGTCACTTATATGAAACAATCCAAATATTAAAGACGCAAAAATAATTCCAAATTGCTCCTGTAGTATACCCCTAAAAAATAGTTCTTCTGCTGTACCGGATATTAGTCCTATTATGATGGCTTGATACCAGTTTGTATCTTGAAAGACGTTTGATACTCTTGTAAATGATTTTTTTATAATTTCAAAAAAATTTATATATTTAGATAAATATCTTATTGAAATAAAATTAATAGTAATTAATAATAAACATGCCGCAAATGCCAGTAAAATATCTTTTAAATTAAATGATATTAAAGCAAAAGGGTTAACGTTAATATAATATCCCCATATTAACGCGACAACAAAAAGAAAACCTTCTGTTAAAACAATAACTTTAGTTAAATTATACTGACCTGTTTGCATATTTTTTATTCATTTTCTGTTATGTTTATTTTATCCTGGTTCAAACTATTTTTTAGTTTTAAATAAATAAAAAGAAAAATCAAAATAAAATAAAGAAAAATAAAATTATGTATAAAGAAGAAAAAACTTACAAGCTCCTAGAATGGAATATAGTATTAGAAAAATTGGCAAGCTTTGCAACCTGCTCAATTGGTAAACAGCGTTGCTTAGACACGCCTGTTTTTACAGATATAAAGAAAATACAAGAAGAATTAACCCTAACAACACAGGCAAAATTTTTATTGGACAATCAGATACATCCTCCAATGGGTGGTATATCAAATATATTTGAATTTGTTGACCTTGCTCGCTCAGGGCATACCTTAAGAAGTACAGAATTAATTGATGTGGCCAAAGCAATTGGAGCTTCAAGGCGTTTAAAATCTTTTTTATCAAGATATCAAGAGGAAGCTCCTGAGTTAGCAGAGTTAAAAGAAAATTTATACGAAAATAAAGAATTGGAAGAAAAGATCCTTGATATATTTGATAACGCAGGCAATGTTTTGGACTCAGCAAGTCCAGAGTTGAAAAGGCTAAGACATAGCCTAAAAGATCAGACTTTCAACTTAAAAAATAAGCTGAATCACTTAATTCAATCTTCTCAAGTTTCAAAATACTTGCAAGAATCAGTCTACACTCAGCGAGAGGACAGATATGTAATTCCGGTAAAAGCTGAGTTTAAGTCATTAGTGCCAGGCATAGTTCACGATACATCTTCAAGTGGTGCAACATTTTTTATTGAGCCAAAGGCTATAGTTGAATTAAATAATTCAATACGAGAAACAGAATTAAAAATAGACCAGGAAATAAGAAGAATTTTTGCCGAATTATCTAGTAAAATTGGAGAAAACTGTGACGAAGTAACTAGAGCAACGTACGCTCTTGCAGAACTTGATTTTATTTTTGCCAAAGCAAAATATAGTATTTATTTAAAGGCAGTAGAACCTGATTTAAACAATGATAAATATTTATCATTAAAAAGCGTTAAACATCCTGTATTAATGACAGTTATAGAAGATGTTATACCTAATGATTTTGAAATAGGTAAAGATTGGAATAGCTTGATTATAACAGGTTCTAATACAGGTGGTAAAACAGTTTTATTAAAAACTGTCGGTCTAAGTGTTCTTATGGCAAAGGCAGGCTTGCATATTCCAGCTTATGAGGCTAATATTTATCCATTTAAAAATATATTTGTTGATATTGGTGATGAGCAAAGCGTAATTCAGAGTTTATCAACTTTTTCAGGTCATATGGTAAATATTATAAATATACTAAATGCGGTTAATGATGATTCTTTGGTGCTATTTGATGAAGTAGGTGCTGGTACCGACCCATCAGAAGGTTCTGCACTAGCGCAATCAATACTGGAAGAGCTTTATCATAAAGGAGCCAGAACTATAGTTACTACCCACTATGGTGAGCTAAAGTCACTTGCTTATACACAAAAAGGATTTTATAACGCAAGTGTTGAATTTAATGTAGAAACCCTTGCACCAACTTATAAATTGTTAATGGGAATTCCGGGTAAAAGCAATGCAATTACAATAGCAAGCAATTTAGGTCTAAGTAAAAATGTTGCAGACAAAGCGCAAGAAATATATTTAACCCAGAAAGATCCTTCAGGTATTGTTTTAGAAGAATTGCAAAGCACTCAACAACGTTTATCAAAAGATGCGCAAAAAGTTGAGCAAACAAAGGATGAACTAGAAAAGTTAGAAAAAGAATACAATGAAAATATAGAAAAATTAAGGCAGGACAAGAAGAAAACACTTACCGTATATAAGAAAAAGTTTGAAAGTGAAATACTTGCAGCTCGCTCTGAGTTAAAAGAGATTTTAAATGAAATTAAACGCACCAAAAGTGAAAAACTGCTTAGAAGAGGTGCTGGAAAAATAACTAAAGTAGAGTCCGGGTTAAGAGATATTACAGCTGGGGAATCAGAAGGATTAGAGCCTGAAATGGAAAAAGTTGACTGGGATAAGGTAAAAGTAGGGGATCAGGTTTATTTAAAAGATTTAGAACAAGATGCAACTCTTTTGAGTATGCCTGATAAAAATAAAAATGTACAAGTTCAAATAGGGTTGCTAAAAACCAATGTTAAATCTTCCAAAATATATAAATCTGAACGTAAAAAACCAGTAGAAGAAATAAAAATTCAAGAAAAATATAAAAACTTTAAGCTTACTAAAACCAGAGTGACTAACAAGCTTGACTTAAGAGGATTTAAGGTGGAGGATGCCCTTATTGAGGTTGATCTTTATCTTGATGAGGCTGCTTTGTCTAATCTAACACCTGTATATTTAATTCACGGCCACGGTACTGGTGCATTAAAGCAAGCGATACGAGATTACTTAAAATCCTCTGCTTATGTTGCAAAGTTTAGGCCCGGGGATAAGTCCGAAGGTGGCGATGGAGTAAGCGTAGTTGAGCTTAAATAGAACTTATTTTTATTACCTTATGTAACAAATTATGTTTTTTTATAAATTAAAGTCTAAATATTCCTTAAAATTTATCGATTAATAACCTAGTGAGTTATTAATCATGGGATTTTTGCATATTATGAATACAAAGAAAAAAGCTCAGCAGTTGCTTGAGTTTGCATTGATATTACCGATTATAATAGTGATTTTGGTTGTTGTTGTTGAGTTTGGTTATATAATAAATGCAAGAGTATCATTGTCAGAGGCTGTTAAATTATCTTTAATAAAAGTAAATCAATTATATTCTCAGCCTGGGAATGATGCAGCGAAAGAAGCTGCTATTATATCTAGTATAGAAGATGAGCTAAAAACATACTTTGACGATCAAGGGCTTCCCTATTCTGACTCACTAACTGTTGCTGTAGAAAGAGTTCCTGATAGTTTAACTTCCATTATTAGAGTAAATTATGTCTACAAGCCTTTTTTCTCGTTAACAAACTTTTTTGGTTCAGAAATAATACCTGCGGAATATAATTTTACATCAACACAAGTAGTTAATGATGTGCTATTACAAGCAAATGATTTGAATTCTTCGCTATCAACAATGGCCCTTTCGTCCTTTGGCAAGACTGCCATTGATTTTGATGGAAGAACTAGCATCCTGGAAAAACAAGAGTATGAAATTGATGCAATGAACATATTGGACTTTAGAAAAAGTGTTGTATTTTTAGTTGGTGTTGGTACCAATGATTATACTTATGCAAGGCTTGTAAACTGGTATGGAGAAGACTTGCTACCGGCAAATCTTGTTATTAATATCCAAACAGGCACTCTTTTCGTAAAGTCTCCATATTATTCGGTTACATTTTTTGATACACAAATACCTTATACATGGGTAATTACATCATTAGGGTTTTCTCAAGCAATATATAGCAAAATGGGTACAAATCCCGATCATCCAGAAAGAAGACTTTGGTTTCAGGATCAAGAACTTTCTTTTAATTTAGGGTTGCCTTGGTGTAGCCAAGAGGCTTGTATAAACTGCGGTGATTGTACGGCGGACTTGACTGATATAAATATAGATAATATTAATAAGCGTGGCATTAGTATGCTTCTTGACTCAAATAATCCTTCTTATGGAGCAATGGAAAAAATTAAAGTAGTAAGCGGGCATACCAGGCCAGAAACAATATATAATCATAACTTTATAAGAGATAATTTTGTTTTAAGACTGTACGTACCAAATTCAACCAAACCTGCTGATTCTGAAAATGGCTTTAAATTTAGCTTTGAGCTTGACGCTTCAGGTGTTTTAATGTCTGGTGGAACCTCTATTGATATAATTGATGTTATTATGGACAATGATAATGATAATATCCCAAATGCTTGGGATGATGATCCTGAATATATAGACGTGGATGGCAATGGGGTAATTGATGGTAATGAAACTGTTAATATCGACCCTACGTTGGTAGAATATGGATTGCCTGAGAATGTTGATGTGACTACACTTGCAGTAGGTGCAGTTGTAAATTCAGCAGCCCCTGACTGTAGTGGTTCTACTTCTCAATATACAGTTACAGCAAATGAACCCGCAGAAGATCCTTTATCAGTACCTTCACCTCACTTAATATATTATACAGGGCCTTTTGACTTAGCAGGAGCTATCAACACAACTGTTGAAGCTAAAACTTTTTTACCGGAGTTTCAAAAAGTAGCTTTAGTTGATATATCATTTACAAAGGTAGGCTCAGAGATGATTGGAGGCGTCTGCACTGCTGTAAATGAGAGTATTGGCCCATTTAAATATATTACTTATGACAATGCTGGAGTTCTTTTTGCAATTAGACGCTTTGCTACCTGGGATGCTGACCCAGCTCTGGAAATTGCTCAAAAAGTTCAGTTTATGAATGGAATAGAGGCTGCTGGGTCTATATCTCTTGATGATTCTCCTGAGTTAAAAGTATTAGAATCCAGTTTGTTTAATGCTTCTAATAAAGTGCAGTAATTAAATTAGGTGAAACAAATGAAATATATAAAAAATAAGAAAAGAAAAGGTGTATCTCTAATAATCCTTGCATTGGGTATTGTTGCAATAATGGGATTTGCCAGCTTTGTTACAGATCTTGGCATGATAATGAATGCCAGAAACGAGCTACAAAAAGTTGTAGAGTCAGCAGCTCTTGTAGGGGCATCGAATTTAGAGCCTCAGCAGAATTCAGCTGGTCAGGTTATAGTTGATACCAGTCAAGCTGTAACAATCATGACAGACACTTATAACCAGATGATAAATTCCAATTCCATGTTGTCCAACGCAGCAGCACCGACTATAGATTTTAATGCACAGTCAAAAGCTGTTAAGATATTTACGACCTTGGATGTCAGGACTTATTTTGCAAGAATTATAGGAATAAATGCTGTTAGAGTAGAGGCGCAGGCTGCTGCCCTTTCTTCTCCATACTATTTAAATTCAAATTTTCCCAAAGGATTTAGCCCAGGAAGTATAATCAGGGAAACTAGCGGTGATACTGATATTAGAAAACCAGTAGGGGATAATGAAAATGTTAATATTTTATTTGATGGAGCTCTAGGATCGCCAGATAATAAGGCTTTAACACTGGGGCCTGGCGGATATTTAACTGTACGTTTTACTATGCCGCTTATGGATGGTGTAGGAGCTGATTTATATATAAGGGAATTAGGAAACCTTGAGGGTTATTATTTATTTGCAGGGAATGATGCAGATCCTGATAATCCATATGTAAATGAAGTAATGTCAGGAGCTGGGATTAATTGGGTAAATATAAGCTGTACAGGTATACCTGTAGATATTGATCCAACAAACAGTCCAATAGGTTCTTATCTAGCTAATGTTAATTATTCATCAGGCACAACCAAAGAAGCTAAATTTTATGGTAGTGGTATTTTTGATATAGGTAAAACCTGCACTGATTCTACAGGAAATGTACTATATGATGGCAATGTAAAAGGTGTAAAATATTTAAAAATTATTGATGACAATACTGTTGATGGATTTTTAAGGGAAAATTTGACTAAGCCGGTTGTATTGATAGGGGAAAATTCTTCAATAACAGCAGGGGTTGATATTGATGCAGTTGCTATTTTGCACCATACAAGGTTAATAAGTACAGTTGAGTATAATAAAGATACTGACAGTGATAATTTAATAGACTATTTGGAGACAATCATCGGCACAAATGTCTCAGCAGCTGATAGTGATGGTGACGGTATAAGTGATGCTCTTGAATACTCTGGATGGTATGGAGCATCTCAGTCTATTATTGATGCAGGAAGTCAGCAAGCTCAATTTACAAATCCGCTTGATGCTGAAGCTGATGGAGCTGGGATAATTTATATAGATAATTAAAAAATAAGTATTTATGGTCTACTAGGTATCCAGGCAAAAAGAATGTGGTAATAACTCGTTAATTGTATATATTAACGCACTATTATCATCTTTTTCTACAATCACTTTCATTTCAGAAGAAAATTCAGCTATCCATTGTCTGCATGCCCCGCAAGGAAAGCATTTTTTTGTGTTAGGGCTATAAATAGCTATCGCTAAAATATCATCTTTATTTTTTCCAACGCTAATGGCTGTAGATAAAGCATTTCTTTCTGCGCAGAGAGATAATCCATAGCTTGCATTTTCAACATTACAGCCTTGAACTGTAGAATTGTCTTTAAATAAAATACTTGCCCCCACCTTAAATTTTGAATAAGGTGCATATGCGTTATTTGCTACTTCTTTAGCTTGCTCTAATAACATTAAAGCTTTATTTGTATCCATAAAAAATTCCTCATTTAGCTTTAGCCAGACCCGAGCAACTCAAGCCCTTCCTGTATTTTTTGTTTAATAATTGTAGACAGCGCGGGAAAATCATCTATGTTATGCTCTTGCGAAAATTCAAAGGCGGCATCTCTAGCAAGCTCTAATATACTTGCATCTTTAACAATATCAGCCAGTACTAAATCTGGCAAACCGCTCTGTCGTGTACCTACAAATTCACCGGGTCCCCTAATTTCTAAATCTTTTTCCGCAATAATAAATCCGTTGTTTGTTTGCTCCATTACTTCCAAACGCTCACGCGTGCCTTGAGAGCTTATATTTGCAGATAATACACAATAAGATTGAGTTTTACCACGACCAACACGACCTCTTAATTGGTGCAGCTGAGACAGTCCAAATCTCTCTGAGTTCTCAATAAGCATAACTGTAGCGTTAGGTACATCAACTCCAACCTCTATAACCGTTGTACTAACTAATATATGATATTCTCCATCTCTAAATTTTTCCATTTCTTTGTCCTTGTCAGCAGGAGCAAGTTTGCCATGGACAAGTCCTATGTTTAAGTCTGGAAATACTGTTTCTTTTAGCTTTTCAGCTTCTTGCGTGGCAGCTTTTGCCGATAAATTCTCGGATTCTTCAATCAAAGGAAAAACAATATAAGCCTGATGGCCTTTTTCTATTTCTTTTCTTATTAATTTATACGCTTTACTCTTTTCTTTTCCTGTTACAAGAACAGTTTTTATTGGCTTTCTACCTGGAGGCAATTCATTTATAATGCTTAAATCTAAATCGCCATGCATCGTTAATGCTAGTGTTCTGGGTATTGGGGTTGCTGTCATAGTAAGCATTTCAGGACAAACATCGTGCTCATTAAGAGTGCCTTTATTTTTTAACTCTGTTCTTTGCTTAACTCCAAACCTGTGTTGCTCATCAATTACAATCAATCCTAGATTATTAAATTCAACATCGTCTTGTATAAGGGCATGTGTGCCAACCGCAATGTTAATCAAGCCACTTTTAAGATTTTGCCGCATTTCTCTTCTTGCTTTAACTCTTTGCTTACCTACAAATAACCCTACACTAAGCCCTAATGGAGTGAGCCAGTTTATAAAATTTTTATAATGTTGCTCTGCTAAAATTTCGGTTGGGGCCATAATAGCTGTTTGAAAACCGTTTTCTACAGCAGCCAGCATTGATAAGCAAGCAACAACGGTTTTACCGCTACCTACATCTCCCTGCAAAAGTCTGTGCATTGGTTCAGGTCTTGCAATATCTTCAAGTATTTCTTCAAAAGCACTTTTTTGCCCTTTGGTAAGTTTAAATGGCAATGACTCTATAAATTTACTAACAAGTCCGTCTTTTTGAGTTTCTATTTTAAATCCAGGGCTACAAGTTTTTACTTGTTTTCTCATCTCTGCAAGTCTAAGCTGTACAAGGAAAAATTCATCAAAAATCAGCCTTTTTTTAGCAGCTTCAAGACTTTGTTTACAGTCAGGAAAATGCACTTGGCTTATGGCAGTTACTTTGTCTATTAAATTATATTTTTCTTGGATATATTTAGGTATGGGATCAGTTAAATTGTCTGCGAATATTTGAATAACATTATATATAGCTTTTCTTAAGGTTTTTACATGCAAGTTCTCAGTAAGCGAATAAACCGGTACTATACGTGCAAGATGTAATGATTTTCCCTGTGAATCAGAGCTGGCTTCGTCAGAGTCAAAATCTCCGGTTAAAAGCTCTGTTTGTGCCTTGTCTATAGAAAAACATCGGGCATAATCATCGTACTTTACTTTTCCTGAAAGAATTATTCCTGCACCTTTTGGATATTGAGATTTTAGTCTCTCCATAATATATCTGTTGGATTTGCCATGGAACCAACTTGCGGTTACAGTGCCTGTTCCATCATAAACAGAAATAGTTACTATGGTTAAGCCTGAACGCTTTGCACTTGTAAATACTCGTGTATTTTTAATGGTTCCAAATACAGTAACTTCTTGGTCCAACTCTAAATCGGCAACATTTGTTCTTTCTGAATAGTCCAAATGCTTTCTTGGATAATAATGTAGCAAATCATAAGCCGTATATAGTCCAACTTTGTTTAATAATGCGCCTACTTTGGGTCCAACACCTTTTACATACATAATGTCAACATCTTCAGGCTTTTGGTCAGTGGTGGTTGTTTTTTTCTTTTTAGGTGCGGGGTTTGGATTTTCTAAATATTTTGTTAATTGTTTTATATATTTTATTCTATTTGATAACGTTGTTGTTGCATAGCTTTCAAAGACATCAGACAGGTAGCTCCATCCGGGATTCTCAGGATCTGCTTTTTTAAACACTCTTAATTCATTAAGGACAAATCGGGAAAAATTATATTTTTTTCCTCTAATATCAATATAGTTGTGATTTACTTCCACTTCTATAGCTTTTTTTAAAAGGTCTATATTGTCTTTATGTTTATCTATTATGGCCATAAAACTATTGTTTTTCTTTTATTCCTTTTACTTCATAGATATTTAATTTTTCAGAACGCCCTTTTACAAGAACTGAGTTGATTTCTCTTATTTCTAAAGTGTCATTTACTTTATCATAAGTAGATGAACTTATCAACAATTTTGTTTTATATACTTTATTAAAAGACTCTAAACGGCTTGCAATGTTAACAGTATCGCCTATAGCTGTATATTCCAGCCTATCTTCTGAGCCAATATTGCCAACAAATGCAATACCAGTATTTATTCCAATACCAATTTCTATATTTGGCTTACCCTCTTTTAACCATTGATCTTGGAGGGATGATATTTTGTCCAGCATTTCTATAGAGGCATTAACAGCGTTTTGAGCGTGATCTTCAGTTTCAATCGGAGCTCCGAAGATTGCCAAAAGAGCATCTCCCATAAATTTATCTACAATACCGTTATGCTTAAGGATAATAGGCACCATTGCGCCAAAATAATGATTTAGGATAGAGCTAACCTGTTCCGGCTCCAGAGTTTCTGCAATGGTAGTAAAACCTCTTATATCAGCAAACAAAACAGTTATTTGCGCACGCTTGCCGCCAAGTTTGGTAGAGTCTATATTGTTTAAAATACTCATCATAACGTCTTTAGAAACATATTTTGCCATAACTTTTTGAATGAGCTTTTTCTTGTTGTCAGCCTGAAAATATTTAAAACCAGAGCCTAAAGCAGTTGTGCATAATATAAAAAGTTGCGGTGTTATTATGTCTAAAGCTAAGTTATTTGGATAGCTTACAAAAATACAAAGCTGCAAATATCCTAAACTAATTATTGTTATTAAAAGAAATCCATATAATGGAGGCATTGTCATTACTATTAAAAAAGTTAAAGTGAATATTATCAATAATACCAGGATTGAGACATATTGAGGAGGTTTAACCATAAAATTATTATTTAAAATATTATCAATACAAGTTGTTTGTATATCAATCCCAGGGTGATCTTTCCTCATAGAAGTTGTTTTTATATCCTTAAGCGCTGTTGCTGTAACTCCTACTACTACTATTTTATCCTTAAATTCATCAGGTGAAATTATAGGTTGTTCACCTTTTTTCAGTTGGTTATAAGATTTTATTATTTTCCATGCGCTAAAATTATTATAAGAATGTAAGTTATTTGTACTTATAGGCTTGTACCATTTTATAAAGCTGTAAATACCATTTGTGCTAGAATTTAGTGGCATTTTTAGTTTTGAACTATCATTGGTGCTTAAGTATTTATCATCAATAACCAATTTGGGGTTATTATTTAATTTTAAAAATACAGCTAAAGATAATGAAGGATAATAATTGCCTTTATAATACACGATAGGCTCATTTTTTCGAATAATACCATCATCATCAGGTTGAGATAATACTGAACCTATTGACTTAACAGCATATAATAATTCTTTCAATGTGTAAGAAGAACTATTATATGCTGTTTGGGAGATTATGCTTTTTGTTCTGTTATCTTTTATATTTAAAGCAAATTTTGTTTTTAATAAATTTGCAAGCTCAGCTTCGTTCTCATAGTTAAAATAATCTTTTTGTTTGCTAAAAAACATGCCTAAAGTTAGATTATCAAGCTTAGATATCCTGTTAAAAAATTTTTTTTCATCGTCAGTGTTATCATAAGATATAATCACAGAGTCAAATACTACAACCTTTGCATTGCCATATTTTTCCAGATATTCAAAAATGTCAGCATAATAATTTCTGTTCCATGGCCATCTGCCAACTTTCGTGATAGATTGATCGTCAATCAAAACATTAACTATATTGCTAGAGGAGTTTTGTTTTGTGGTAAGGTTTGTAAGAAAATCATAGGCCTTTGGCTCAATAAAAGATTTGCTTAAATAATAGCAAACGCTTAATGCTATAAAACTTAAAATTAAAAATATTATTATATTTAATATATTATTATATTGTTTGAAATCTGTTATTTTCATCATTTTATATCTATCAGCTCGTTTATGTTGAGAACTTCATTTTTTTCTTGTAGCTCTTTTTCTGTAGGTAATTTTTCTTGTTTTCTTTTTAAATAAAATATACCACCAAAAGAACTTGATACCAGCACAATTGCAAACCATAATATACTAAAAGCTAAAGCCGAAGAACTATTTATACCAATTAATTTTAAAAAATAAATATAAGTAGCCTCTCTTGGCCCAATACCGTTGAATGCAACCGGTATAAATCCTACAATAGCTGTCATGGGGTAAACAATAAGATAATATAAAACAGGTATTTTTAATCCTAATGCTAACCCGATAAGTATATGTATAAATATTATAATCGCATGAAACACAAATGACCATATTAAAGCCCTAAAAATTAATTTAGGTGACTTCCAATAAACATTTGTATCGTCTAATATTTTTTTTATTAAATTTTTATGACCCATTGTTTTTTCCATAAAAATAGGAAAAATAGGTGTTAAAAATAATACCATACAGGTTAAAAGAGTCATCAGAAGCTTAAAGCTAAGCGGAACAGTGGATCCTGTAGGTAAAAATACAGTTATAGTTGCCATCCATATTATTATTACTACGCCCGTAAAGCGTTCTGCTAAAATTGTATAAAGAGCAGGACTTTTTCTCTTTTTTTCATCAGATTTAGATAAATAATACCCCTTAGCAACGTCACCACCTATTGTTGTAGGTAAAAACAGGTTAAAATACATACCTATAAAATAAAAATCAATATAATTTTTTAATTTATTTTTAAACCCAATAGCTTCAGATAATAATTTCCATTTATATGCACTTACTATTTGACCAAACAAATATAAAATAATGCAAATTATAAAATAGAAAATATTTATACTTCTTAATTGATTATAAACTTGCTTTATATCAGAGTTTAGCAATAGAACTGTTATAAAAACAATGCTTACTATTACTTTTGCAGTAAACTTGATATGCTTTTTGTTTATCAATTTAAATCATCCTTATTGTATATTTCTTTAACCCTATAAATGGTTTTATTTTGAGATTCATAATAGGTTCTAATCATTATTTCAGCAAGAATACCCGAGCTTATTAGCTGCACACCCATCATAACAAGCAAAACACTTAATATTAATAATGGCCTGCTTCCGATATCCATACCAAATATAAACTTATCTACTAGCAAATAAGTACCTGCTAATGACCCTATCCCTAAGAGTAACATTCCAAGCCTGCCAAACATATGCAGGGGTCTTGTTATAAATTTTCTAAAGAATACAACAGTTATTAGGTCTAAAATAACTTTAAAGGTTTTTAAAATATTATATTTACTCTCTCCAAACTTTCGAGCATGATGTTTTACCGGAACTTCAACTATGTTTGCTCCTTCTATACTTGCCAAAGCAGGTATAAACCTATGCATTTCGCCATATAAAGACAAAGCTTTTGCAATATCTTTTGTATAAACTTTTAAAGAGCAACCATAATCGTTCAGTTGGATTCCTGTCATTTTGCTTATTATATTATTAGCTATCATTGAAGGAATATTTCTTATTAAAACATTATCTTTTCTATTTTTTCTCCATCCGCTGACAACGTCATAACCTTCATCAAGCTTTTCAATTAACATAGGAATGTCTGTTGGATCATTTTGCATATCACCATCCAGTGTAACTACAATGTCGCCCGATGCATGATCAAAGCCTGCAGCCATCGCTGCAGTCTGCCCATAATTTCTTCTGAATTTTATAACTTTTACATTATACTGATCATCGGCAATTGATTTTAAAACTTCGTCAGTGCCATCGCTAGATCCATCATCTATAAAAACTATCTCAAAAGTTTTGTTTAAGCCTTCTATGACCTCTTTGATTGAATAATAAAGTGGGTTTATATTTTGGACTTCATTATATACTGGTATAACAACTGATATGTCTAGTTTGGTTCTTGTTAAAATTGCTGCCATATTATTCACCTTTAACAAACTTTGCATTTATATTTGAAATTAAGCTATACTTCACCCCATGATTCATTAAAAAATAATTATACCTTTGTTTTAGCTCATCTAAATGCCTATTTCTCACAACTATAAAGCGCGGGGAAGAATCATTATAAACTTTGTCAAAGTGCTTATAGTCATGATCTTTAATATGGGATATTTTTTTTTGTGAATAGAATACAACACTTGGTTTTATCAGGCTATATGTGTACAATTTAGCACCAGGCATTTTTTTTACAAAGTTCACATAATTTATAAGGTCTTTTTGACCTGCATTGTAGACTATAGGCATTATATTAAATAATAGTATAATGGCAACTCCAGCCATTAAAATTGGTTTGCTGCTAAGTATAAGCAATTTTTTATTTTTAATTGCAAAAAATATTGCGAGACATGCCACTACCAAAAATAGGCATATAGATGGAATGTTAATAAATTGGGTATCTGTTTTTACTTCATTTGGAAGAATATTATTAAAGAAAAATATTTGTCCAATGCCAATAACTAAGCATATTAGAGCAAATCCTATGGCTGAGTACTTTATGCTTTTGTTGTTTTTATTATCATTAAAGTATTCATACCAAAGATAGCCTGTAATAAGTGCAACTGTAGGAAATAATGATAAAATATAAGTTAACAGTTTAGAATTAGCAGCACTAAAGAATATAAATACTGCTAAAAACCAAGTAAAACAGTATAATAATGTTTTTATTTTAATATTAGCATTTTGATATAGGGCTATTTTAAAATTTTTAAGTTCGCTTATGTCAAGATTTTTAACTAGTTGTCTTGTATATTTTATTAAAGAAGCTATAAAATAGGTAATCCAAGGAAATGCACCAACAAAAATAACAATAAAGTAGAAATAAAATGGTTTAAGGTGTCCTAGTTTAGTAGTTGCAAACCTATTAAGGTTATGATCCAAGAAGAAATAATCAACAAAGTCTTTTCCATGAATTTTTATAATTTGATAGTACCAGGGTATTATTATCGCGGAAAAAATTAATAATCCAGGTAAAACATATTTCAAATTTAAGTTTTTCTTTAACTGGCCAGTTAAAAGGAAGTAAATGCCAAATATAATTGCCGGAAGCCCGAATCCGACAGGGCCTTTTGTAAGAACAGCCAGTCCGCTAAAAGCGTAAGCTAGCCACCACCAATATTTTTTATACTTATCATCAACAAATGATCCAAGATATCCCGAAAATATAGTGGCACAAATAAAGAATGCCAATGTCATGTCGGTTATGGACATTCGCCCTATTGCTATTATCTCTAAAGATGTCGCTAATATAATGGCACTAATAAGACCAAAGGTATTTGATATAACAATCCTACCCCATATAAAAGTAAAGAATACTAATGCTGTAGCCAGTAATGCTGATGGAAACCTTGCGGCAAACTCGTTAATTCCAAATATTTTATAAGATCCTGCAATTAACCAGTAAAAAAGTACAGGCTTATCAAACCTTAATTTATAATTAAAATAAGGTGTAATATAGTCGGATGACTCCACCATTTCTCTTGCAGCCTCTGCATAGCGAGGTTCATCAACATCAATAAGCTTGTAGCTTCCTAACTGAAAAAAGAAAAAGAAAAGACAAATTGCTGTTAATATTAGTATGCTGAATTTTTTAGATTTGAGGAGATTTACCATATACCCTTTTTTACCCCTTTTTATTAGAATTTTTCTCAATTTATTATTAGTTAGCTATATTGTTTATTTAATTAGTTTTTAGCTTTTTAATTAAATATATAAAAAATGCAAAATATATTCTTATCCTACTAGAATATTAAATAAAAAATAGGATTAAACATCAATTTTGATTAAGCAAATCATTATATTTCTTAACCTAAAAAAATTGAGCAATAAAATTTTCCGGTTTTCTGTTTTAATAATAGTAAAGTTTTATTTTGAAGAGTGAGGGCACCTATAGCGATGCAAAACATAATAAAAAAAACATTTGTGTTAGTTTTTTTAATTAGCTGTTTACTATTGTCAGTAGTTCAGCCATCATTAGCTTGTAGAATGATTGCAGTTCTTCAGGCTCCAAACAGTCAAAAGGATAGCTTAATAACAGAAATACTTTTAAAAGGAGAAAATTCTCTTAGAAAACAAAGCAAGCCTAAAAGGAAAACAGTTTTTAAAATTTATAAAGCAACCAAACTGGAACATAGTTCGAGCTTGCACTCAAGGTTGTACAAGAGAAGGCTTTTAAAGGGTAATATAGATGGCTGGGGCATTAAAGCCTATACAAATAGTCAATCTATTACAAAATATACAGGCATAAAGCCTGCGTATAAAGATAGACAATTTAAGAAATCAGTAAAAAAACTTACAAAAAAGCAGCCAATAGTTGTTTTAGCTCACATAAGAGCAGCGTCGGATAAAACTACGCTTAAGCTTGATAATACTCATCCCTTTATTTATAAACACTGGAGTTTTATGCATAATGGTACGCTTGTTGGCATGACTAAACCTGATGTGCAATCTAAAATATTAAATAAATACGCACTCCACAATCATAAAGTAGTTGTGGATTCGGAAATGATATTTCATTATATACTCTCAAAAATAGAAGAAGAAACAGGCATGGATTCTCAATACCTTAGAATTAAAGATATTGGCATTAATAAGTTTAGAAATATATTTGTAAGGTCTGCTTTAGAGTTATTGGAGGTTACAGACAGAAAATATAAAGTATTACCTGATGGCTATAAAGCTACTTATAGTCCTATAGCAAATTTTGTAATGACTGATGGAGAAACCATTATAGCGTTTAAAAAAGGTACTAGCCTATACTTAGGTAGTTATGGACATAATAATAAAAGTTATATTTTAGCTTCTGAGGTTATACAACCGAGAGGCTATCATAAAAAACCTGAAAAATTTATTAAATGGCAAAATATTCCAGAAGAGCAAATTATAACTATTTATAGAAACCAGCAAAGCGGTAAGATAAACTATGAGACTGCTCATATCGCTGAATATTTGTTTTGATTTTGAGCTATTAATACTTAGTATATTCTTTTATTACGAGGATATAGCTTAGTCACTTTAAATATTTTAAAACTATGATAAAATAAAGAAACAAGGACAGGGGTGCGTCAACACCCTTTTCAAAATCCTTATCATAGATTATTTACTTATAAGACGAGTTAGTAATTTAGCTAGCTCGTTTTTACGTGTTATAACAAGGAATATAATTAGTATAATAATCAACTCTTCCTTGTTTGCTACAAGTAGTAAATACATCCTACCACCTCCTTTTGAGAAAGTTCGATTTTGAGTCGTATCTCTCAGGAAATGATTAAAGGATTCCTAGTCCTTGCTTAAGGCAATTCTAGCATAAATAAAGCTTATGGCTAATTTTTATATTTTGGATAGCCATAACTCAAGTAAAATACCTTAAAAAAAATGAACAAAATAAAAAAGGTTCTTTCCAGAACCACCATCGTTAGCACATTACCAAATTTTCGTTTAATTCTTTTTTCTGTTTCCTTTACCCAATTATATAAAGTAATTGTTTTAATAAAAATTGCTAATATCTAAAAAAATATAACAAAATATTAAGCAAATGAAAAATTAAATATATTTTTCCAATAAAAGAAGGTCTTCTTTTTATAAGAAGACCCAAAATACGGCATTCTGTTTATTTAGATGCATTAAGTTGTCTATTGTTCCCTAATATTCAAAAATTTAATAAAAAAATCTTCACAAGCCGAAACGCAATAACCACAACGTACACACTTTTCATGAATAATTTTAGCCTGCCCATACTCCAACACTAATGCCTCTTGTGGACATGCCCGAATACAATTTTTACATCCCTCACACCACGGCTCAATATGAATAACTCGCTTCGAATTTTTACTTAAAGCATTTTTATCAACAGGCAATTTTGAATTTTCCACAACATAACTGTTAAAGTCAATCTCCTCAAGCGAATCCATACCAATAGCAAGCGAATCAATATTTTTATTATTAGTAATATAAGATATAGAGCGCAAAATATCCTCAACAAGGTATCCACCTGCAAGAACCTTCATTGCATATATACCTTTATTATTTCTTTTTGCTTTCTCTATGGCATTTTCCACATCATTTAAACTGCCGTCTTTTATGCCTATGCCTTTATAATTAATCAAAGGCATAATAACATCTATTTCTTATATTTCAATATTTTTTTTGTTCAAAGATTTAAGGCAATTATCTACGCTTAAAATCATATCATCATATGTTTTAGCATAACTTCTTGATGAAATTACTATATCATCAGGCTGTCCCATTTTATTTAAAGCAAGGCCTATCGCTTGATAAGTCTCGTATAACTCAGCAGTATCCCAAAAACTAATGCCTTTGTTCGTATACGCATGAATTAGCAAATCACATGCCGCATCTAGTTTTAAATTTGCATGATAAACACTTAGTGCTAATGTACCATAACACAAGCGTGATACTTCTATACCAGACTTTCCTAAAATGTTTTTTTTCATTTCGGCTATTCCTTAAAATGCTTATGTAAGTAAGAATTTTTTGTTATTATCTATAAGCTAAATAACATCCCACGGCAATTTTTCTTCGGCAATATGTACAGATAAGCCCAAAGGTTTTATTAAATCTTTTAAAGTCGGCAATATCAAGCGCTCAGTTTCAAAATGCCCTGCATCTACCAAAATTATGTCATCAACATCAATAGCCGTATGATACTTAACATCACCTGTTATAAAAATATCAATACTTTTTAGCTTATTCACCAAATCACTGCCGCTGCCCGGACATAATGCAACATTTTTAATAACTTGTTTACTAGAATTATTAGTAACTTTAAGGTTTTCAGCATTTAAAACTTTTTTTAACTGAGCCAAAAATGCATCAAGCTTAACTTCTTCTTGCAATTGACCTATACGTCCAATACCTACATTTTCGCTAACTTGCTCAATAGGCATAGTGCTTTTTAAATTTAACATCTCTGCCATTACATCAGCAACACCGCCCTTGGCAGAATCTAAATTAGTATGAGCAGAATATATCTGCAATTTATTCTGTATCGCATTGGTGATTATTGATCCCACATGGTTACCTACAGAAATTTTATTTAGTTTGCCAAAGATTAAAGGATGATGAGTAACAAGAAGATTACTCTTGTTTTCTATAGCTTGTTCCATAACATCCAAATTAGGAGACAACGCAAGAGTAACACTTTCTATGTTGTCATCATGCAACTTCACTTGCCATCCTGAGTTATCCCAATCACACGCATATTCTAAAGGAGCAAATTCTTCCAGCTTTTTGACTATAGTATTAACTCTAACCATTATCAAAATCCTTAATCTTAAATATATACCGTAATATTAAATATGCTAACTCTTGCTTTGCCTGCTTAGCTAATTTGTACTGCTTTTTATTTTTATCAATTATTGTTACTTCATTATAATCACTGTTAAATCCTCTATCAGGCAGTGATATATCATTTGCAACAATAAAATCAAGATTTTTTTCATCAAGCTTTTTTAAAGCATAGTCAGTCACATTTTCACTTTCTGCGCAAAAACCAACAACTGTTTGCTGCAAGGTTTTTATAGCTGCCATTTCTTTTAAAATATCCGGATTCTTTACTAATTCAACAACTAGCGCATCTTTTTTTTCTTTTTTTATTTTATTTTTACAAAAGTCTACCGGTCTAAAATCGGCAACTGCGGCAGTCATAATCAATACATCCGCAGAACTAAAATGACCCTTAACTGATTCATACATCTCAAGTGCCGTATTTGTTTTAACCACAGAATAAGGCTTATTTATATCTACAGTAGAAACTAAAGCAACGTCTGCGCCATAATTATAAGCAGCATCCGCAATAGCAATACCCATTTTGCCGGAACTATGATTTCCAATATACCTGACAGGGTCAATAGGCTCTTTGGTTCCCCCAGCTGTTATTAAGATTTTTTTACCTGACAATAATTTTTTTTTCTCAAAATTTTTAACAATAGCATCAAAAATAGTTTGAACATCCGCAAGCCTGCCAACACCTTCATACCCACATGCCAAATTGCCGGACTCAGGCCTTATAATTTGATAATTATGCTGTTCTAACTTTTTAATATTCTGCTGAATAAACGAATTTTCCCACATGTTGCAATTCATTGCAGGAGCTAAAATAATGTCTTTGCTAAAAGCCGCCACCACGGAGGTTAATAAATTATCACAAATACCATTAGCGATTTTTCCGATAGTATTAGCAGATGCCGGCACAAGCACAAATAAATCTGTATCATCAGCTAATGATATATGTTCGGGCTTCCACTCTTTGGGGTTAAATTGCTCACAATATACCGGGTTTTTAGTCAAAGTGCTCAAGGTTGTTTCTGTAATAAATTCTTTAGCATTAGGAGTCAATATTACCCTAACATCCGCACCATTCTTTACAAGTAGCCTAATCAGCTCGCAAACCTTATAAGAGGCAATCCCTCCGGTTATACCAATAATTATTTTTTTATTCTTCAAGCTCATTAAATTGTTCGACACTTTTCTGCTGTAATTATAGATTCTAATCTTGCAAGCGTGTCGTCAATATCATCATTAACAAGCTGATAATCAAAATTATCAACAGCCTTCATTTCTTCTTTTACAATATTCAAGCGTTTTTGAATTTCTTCATCAGACTCAGTACTTCTTTTAAATAACCTAGACTGAAGATCATCTATCGATGGAGGCAAAATAAATATTAATATAGCTTGAGGCATTTTTTCTTTTATTTGCAATGCACCCTTTGCATCGATTTCCAAAATCACATCTTTACCTTCAGTAAGGGCTTGTTTTACTGCACTGGCATAAGTACCATAATAATTTCCTGCAAACTCAGACCATTCTAAGAATTCGTCTTTTTCAATCAAGTTTTTAAAATTATCTTTAGATGTAAAAAAGTAATCAACACCGTGTGTCTCACCGCCTCTTGGTGCTCTTGTAGTAACAGAAACAGAAAGATACATATCAGAGAACTTTTTCATTAATAACGACAATAATGTGCCTTTTCCTACACCGGAAGAACCGGATATAACTATTAAACGGTTGTTTTCATTAATAAGGTTTTCCATACTTACCCTCTTAAGTCCAATATTATTATATTAAATTATTATACAATATTTTTTTTATTTAAAGGGAAGATTTTAATCACCTTCTTAAACAAATTAAAAAGAGTAGATGTTAAATTATCTACTCTATTATCAGCAATATGAAGAAACCCAGGAAGCTATGCTGGACTTTTGTTTAGTCCATCATTTGGAGTGAATTTTCGATAAGGAACCATTTTAAGCAGAAGCCCAACGGGCTTAGTAGTACGTTTGAGAATATCAGTCGCATTAAAAAGTGAATTAATAGAACCATTATTTTTAAACACTGCCGGATTTTCTAAATATCTGATAAGTTCTTCTTTGTTGTCAGGAAGTTTTTTTATTGCTTCCTCATAACCAACAAGCTTGTGCTTAGGAGTTTTTATCTCTTTTGCATTCCAGCAGAATACTTCAAAAGCTTTATTGGTTATGGGGGTTTCTACATTTGCTATTTCTCCTAACCTAATTATCACTTTTATACTAGCCAAGTCTTCAGTTATATATCTGTGATTTGCAAGCTTATCAGCAGTGGGTGGTTTGGAGCTATAAACATTTTTACAAGCCTGAAAGGCATCATAGTACGCTTTATACTCACCTATTCCATAATGTCGATTTAAAGCTTTATTTATTGGTTCTGTTTTAATATTAAAAGCTTTTGCTATAGTTATTCTTTCCTTATCCATGCCTTCCATAATATTGGCAACTTCAGGGGTAATGCCTTCAATATAGTGATTATAAGAGCTATTCATTCTCTTCTCAAAAGCTTCATTACTTTCATCTTCCAATTTTTTGGGGTATTCTGCATTATTATCTACCTTCTTCATACTTTTTAAAAGATTATCAGGATTCAGAACAACTGCGCAGTGATAAATATAATTTTCCCCGCCAAGAATAATATCAAGTGCAGATACAGGATTAAATTTTATTATATTCTCTTTGTTCTCTTTTAAGGGAAAGACTTTATTCAGCGTTAAAATTACATCATTAATTTTAGAGGCTGTCTGAAAAGTATTAAAAAATAGGTAAAAATATTGTTAGGAATGTAACAAAGGAGAAAAGTCTATGTCAGCAAATTACCCTAGCAATTTAA
>JANQFW010000138.1 GCA_028277625.1 Candidatus Gastranaerophilales bacterium
CATAATATGTGCCTCGTTAGTATTAAGATCGATTGATAAAAGTGAAAAGCTTTACAAGTCGATGAAAAACAGAGGTTACAATGGCCAGGAAATAACCACCTATAACGAACACAATTTTAATGGATTTGATTTATTTATTTCAATGTTATTATCGGTTATAGTAATAGTCTTAGTATTTTTAAATTTTGGTGATGCTCATTACCTTTTACATGTCATCAACTGAAGCATTTGCCAAAAAGTTTTTAAAAGAGAACACAATGAGTATCTTAGAAGTTGCAAATCTTAATTTTATTTATTCTGACGGTAACCATGCCCTCAACGACTTAAGTTTCTCCCTGAATGAATACGAAATAGCTGCGCTTGTCGGAGCAAACGGTTCGGGTAAAACTACACTTTTTCAAAATTTAAACGGCCTTTTAAAGCCATCGTCTGGTGAAATAATTATAAAAGGTGAAAATATAAACAAAATAAAAGATAAAGACTTATATAAAAAAGTAGGATTAGTCTTCCAAAATCCGGACGATCAGCTCTTTGCCCCCACAGTATTTGAAGATATATCTTATGGATTAATTAATATGGGTATAGAAAAGAAAGAAATAAAAGAAAGAGTATGCGAAGCCTTAGATTTGTTAAAAATAACCCATCTTGCCCATAAGCCTATACAGAATATAAGCTTTGGACAGAAAAAAAAAGTGGCAATAGCCGGCATTATATGCATGAAGCCTGATTTACTAATTTTAGATGAACCCACTGCAGGTCTGGACCCTAAGGGAAAAGATGATTTAATAGAAATAATTAACCAAATACGTTCAAATAGGAAAATTTCAGTGCTTGTATCAACTCACAACATTGATATTGCATATTCATGGGTAGACAAAGTTTTAATTATAAATTCCGGAAAAATTGTAAGTGAAGGACCACCTCAAAAGACCTTTACAGATAGTAAAACCCTTAAGGAAACCTCTTTAAAACAACCTATCATAATAGATATTTTTAAAAAATTAGTTGATAATAATTTTATCGTTGACGGTCAAGAGTATCCCAAAAATACAGATGAGCTGGTAGATATAATAATAAACAATAAATAAAAATGAAAGCATTAGTTTTAAATGAAAATCTTTGCGATAAGATGAAAATATTTGGGTTTAATCAAGGTGGTGTTGCAGCAGGCTTGCTACTGGCGCTGGGTGTTTTTTACAAAAAAGGTAAAGCTTTTATAGTTGAAACTGATAAAAACAAAACTCTTACTGATAGGAGCTAATGCAGCACATTTTTGTGATAAAATAATAGATGTACTAAAAGATATCGGAATGGTATCAGCTATAGCAACTTAAAGATTGAAGTGAATATGGACGTTTTATCCAGTCAGTATTACTTGCCTTTAGCTGATTTATTTTGCATTAATGCCAGAGCATATATTAGGTGTTACAGCTGTGGAAAATTTTTCAATAGATAAATTAATAATGTTTGGGTTTGATTACAAAAAAAGCCCCATTGAAATAAGAGAAAAGGTTGCTTTTACTAATGATAACCTTGAGAATGCGTATAAAAAATTGCTTTTTGACGCTAAATTAAATGAATTTAGCATACTATCCACCTGCAATAGAAGCGAAATATATGCGGTTGTTGATGATGCTAAATCTGGCGAAGAGTACTTAAAAGATTTTTATTCTGAGTTTTTTAATATTGAAAAAAGAAAATTAGCTGATTATATCTCGGTTAGAAGAGGCAAGAGTTGCGTTCAGCACATTTTTGAGGTAACGTGCGGATTTCAGTCTCTTGTATTTGGAGAAGATCAAATACTTGGACAAGTTAAAGACTGCTATTTTAACTCATTAGAATACGGCTCATCAGGTAAAATACTAAATAGACTCTTTGTTGAGAGTCTATCAACAGCAAAAAAAGTTAAAACTCAAACCGATATATGTAAAAATCTAGTATCAATTAGCTCTATAGGTGTTAAATTCCTTGAGCAAAACTTGGGAAGTTTAGCAGACAAAACTGCTTTAATTATTGGCGTAGGTAAAATGGCTAAAATTTCTATTCAAAATCTGATTAGCAGACAAATTAAACAGATATATCTTGCAAATAGAACGCACAAAGGAGCTGAAACCCTTGCTCAAGAATATAACAAAATAATTTGCGTAGACTTTAAAGACAGGTATAAACTCATTGAGAATGTCGATATAGTTATAAGCTCAACTGGCGCTTCCAATTATGTGTTGCAACTGAACAAATTTAAAGAAAGCTACAGAAACACTCCGTTATACGTTCTTGATATTGCAATGCCAAGAGATGTGGATCCTCAAATTGATACTATTCCCGGGGTAAAAATATATAAAATTGACGACCTGGAAAAAATAGCCGAAGAAAATACTCAAAAAAGGCAATCAACAAAAAAAAAAGGGCTAAAAATTTTAAACCACGACGTAAGAAAATTTACAAACTGGGTAAATGAACTTAAGCTAATAAATATAATCATGTCAATTCAGGAAAACTCCAAGATAGTTATGGGAGAGGAGCTCAATACCCTAAAAGAAAAGCTTGAGGGCATTGATGAAAAACAAATGGAAATAATAGAAAAAGCCTTTTATAACTATGCTAAAATTTTTACTCATAAGCCAATAGCCGAATTAAAAGAATTTATT
>JANQFW010000044.1 GCA_028277625.1 Candidatus Gastranaerophilales bacterium
GCAACAGTGCTACTGCAAGGGGAGATGTTTTACTTGTAAGTCCTGAGGGTAACTTTGATGTTAAAACAGTAAAAGGCAATAAAGTTACTTTCTCAGAATTTAGATTTTAATTACAAGTAGCTTATTTAATCTAATTTATCCTTTTTAATTCGATCACCTGTTCAGCTTTGAGCAGGTGATTTTCTTTTTTATTTACCTTCACCCTCTCGAGGCAAGGTTTTTATAGTCCAATGCAATGCAATAACCGGAAATAGCCCCAAAAGAATAAGAGATATCTTAAGCATTGCTATAAAGCTGACCATTATCTCAAAACTGTCTTCAGGATTAATCGCAAAAAACATTTCCATCATGTCCGCATAAAATTCTTTGCAAAATATATAGATCAAAACAACCGGCAAATAATATGCAATACCTATAATAAACCACTTAAACAATATATTTCTTATTAATGTTAAATTTTCAATCATGATTAATTCCACCTTATTATACTGCTCACCAATTGTATTTCAGATTACTCTTTTCAGAGATTAGTTTATTTTATTAGTTTTAACCCGATCAAATAATCTGAAAAGTATTTTAGAGTTAGTATAAAACTCTACCTGGATTAGCCTATGTGGTTTTTATTATAAATGAATATTTTTAAATAGTTTAGCTCAATTGGGCTAATTCTATAAATAACCATAAACTTTATTTATTTTCATTTATAATGATAGAAGATACTCCAATTAAATTAATGGATAGTATAAAAATTACAAACAGGAAACATCATGAAAAAACTTATAATTATATTACTTGTATTTCTCACAGTCCTGTTGAGCGGGTATTTTATATTCTTTTCGCCCAAAGAACAGGTTTCTTATAAAACAGAAAAAATTATAAAAGGAAATATTACAGAAAAAATAGCTGCCACAGGCACTATAAACCCTATAACAACAACAATAATAGGAACTCAAGTATCAGGTCCGATAAAAGAAGTTTATGTTGATTATAATTCAACTGTAAAAAAAAACCAGCTTTTAGCTATAATTGATCCTGCACCGTTTGAAGCACTTGTGGCAGAGCAAAGAGCAAACTTACTATACGCAAAAGCAGAGCTAGAAAAGTTAAAGGCACAACTTGAACTTGATAAAAGTAACATGGAACGTTCCAAAGCACTTTATCAAGATAATTATATTGCAAAAAAAGACTTTGAAGCTGCTCAAACAAAAGTAAGTACTGCAAAAGCTCAAATAAATGCGGCGTATGCCAAAATAGCACAGGTAAAAGCAGCACTTTTCAAAACCGAAACCAACTTAAGATATACAAAAATAAAGTCACCGACAAACGGGGTTGTTATCTCTAAAGATATAGAAGTAGGACAGACTGTTGCGGCAAGCTTTAAAACACCGACATTGTTTTTGGTTGCAGAGGATTTGACTAAAATGCAAATAGAAACCGCAGTGTCTGAAGCCGATATTTCTAAAATAAAAGATGGTCAAGATGTAGAGTTTACTGTTGACAGTTATCCTGAAGAAACCTTTAAAGGCAAAGTTACCCAAATCAGGAATTCACCCGAAACTATACAAAACGTTGTTACCTACAATGTAATTGTTCAGGTAGACAACAAAAGCCAAAAACTAAAGCCGGGAATGACTGCGAATGTATTTTTGATAACAGAAAAGAAAAATAATATTTTAATGGTGTCTAACAAGGCCTTAAGGTTTATACCAGATGCGAATAAAGAAATTAAAAGATACAAAACACCCGGTGTATGGGTTTTATCAGATGACAAGCCTGTTAGAGTTAATATAAAAACCGGCATAAGCGATGAGAATTTTACAGAAATAAAAACAGATAAGCTTAAAATAGGACAGGAAATATTATTAAACCTTAATAAGGCTGAATAGTAATGAATCTAATAAAAACAGAACAACTAAATAAAACTTATGACGTTGGAGATCATTGCGTAAAAGCATTGGACGATGTAACAGTAAACATAAACCAAGGGGAGCTTATTGCCATTATTGGCTCGTCAGGGTCGGGCAAGTCTACTTTTATGAACATGATAGGCTGTCTTGATGTTGCAACTTTGGGCAAGTATTATCTTGACGGTATTGATGTAACAACATTGTCTGTTAATGACCTGTCAGAAATAAGAAATAAAAAAATAGGCTTTGTTTTTCAAGGTTTTAATCTCCTATCAAGAACCACAGCAATAGAAAATGTAGAGTTACCCATGGTTTATTCTAGTATTTCTACAAAACAAAGAATAAAAAACGCAAAAGAAGCTTTAAATCTTGTAGGTTTAAGCGATAGAGAAGCACATCTGCCTAATCAATTATCAGGCGGACAGCAACAAAGAGTTGCCATTGCCAGAGCTATTGTAAATAACGCGCCTATTATCCTTGCAGATGAACCTACAGGCAACCTAGACTCAAAAACAAGCGATGAGGTTATGGACTTATTCTGCAAACTTAATAAAGAAAAAAATAAAACAATTATCATTGTCACGCATGAGACTGATATCGCTGATTATTGCGACCGAGTTATTGAATTTAAAGACGGTAAAATAATTACAGATAAAAAAAATTTAAATAATAGCAAGCGAGTTTGCGTATGATTAACCTGCTAACAATACTAAAAATAGCTATAAGAGCATTAATAGCCAATAAAGTGCGCTCAGGCCTAACAACTCTAGGGATAATAATAGGAATTAGTGCTGTTATTATTATGATAGCAGTAGGAGAAGGCGCAACACAAAAGGTTACAAGTAGTTTTTCATCGTTGGGAAGCAATTTATTGCTTGTGCATTCCGGTACGGCATTTAAAAAAGGTATGAGATCAGCCATAGGCTCACAGCCTACCCTAAAAATGAAAGATGTTAAGGCTATTCTCAAAAATAATACTGCGATAAAAACCGCTGCACCGCTTGTTAGTGGTACGTCTCAGATTATTTATAAAAATCAAAACTGGTTTACTTCTATAAAAGGCACAACACCGGAATTTTTTGTTATGCAGGATTGGGACGTCTTGCTAGGTTCAAATCTAACACATAAAGACGTTACGCGCGAGTTAAAAATATGCATAATGGGTCAAACAGTAGCTTCTAACTTGTTTGGTGACCTTGATCCTATTGGTAAAAGTGTAAGAATAAAAGGAATACCCTTTAAAGTCACGGGCTTATTGAAGAAAAAAGGCCAATCTATGATGGGTATTGATATGGATGATGTGATTTATGTGCCTATTACGGTTGCACAAAAGCGTTTGTTCGGGACTGAGTTTCCCGGAATGATCCATATAATTATGGCTCAGGCTATTGATAAAAAACATATAAAAGCAGCAGAAAATGAATTAACTCTTGCACTAAGGCAATCGCATAAGATATCGTACGGAAAAGAAGATGATTTTACCGTAAAAAACCTCGCTCAAATACTCGAAATTGCTGAAAGCTCTACAAAAGTATTCTCTCTTTTGTTAGGGGCTATTGCATCAATTTCTCTTTTGGTGGGCGGCATTGGCATTATGAACATAATGCTTGTGTCTGTTACAGAAAGAACTAAAGAGATCGGCATAAGGCTTGCGATCGGTGCCAAACCTCGTGATATAAGACTTCAATTTTTGGTGGAGGCACTTATTTTATCGCTAATGGGTGGTTTTATTGGAATAACTATAGGCGTTACGCTTTCTTGCCTTATTGCTCATCTGATTAAGTTTCCTGTTATAATATCTGTACCTTCCATATTGCTGGCGTTTGCGGTGTCAGGCTTTACAGGTATATTTTTTGGATTTTATCCTGCTTATAAGGCTTCTAAGTTGAACCCTATTGATGCATTGAGGTATGAGTAACCCGACAAACTTAATTTGTTTTTCAGGTAAACAAATGAGTAAAACCGGCTGTTTTACTCTTTATTTAAGAACCCTAAAATTTACGTAAAATAATGGACTAAAAAAAAAGCTTACACTAGACTTATGGTAGAATCAGCAACACTTTTTCCTCCAAATCCCACAGAAAGTCTAGATAATGGCTCCATACTTGCTGCAGAATCTGCCATATTTTCACTGGTACTTGCGCTATTAGTACTTTGTTCGCTTCCATTTGCCACATCGAATTTCTCAAATTGTCTGCGCTCATCTATCGAATCATAGAGTTTAGTTCCGGTTATATTACCATTTGCAATTGCTAACAAAAGCAAAGCTGCTGATCCGGCAACATGGATATCTTCTTTAAAATCCCCTATAGTAGATGCCAATTTTTGGTCTGTCACAGCTCCTTCTCTTTGGGATCCTGCTGTTCTGGCATAAAGGTTACAACTGTTGATAATTACAATACCAATACCTAATATCACATTTGTAAGAGCTGCAGCAAAACCTGATGCCACACCAAGACCATTAGCTACCATATCAGAAACCCAACCGCTAAAATTTCCACTTACAACTTTGTCATAATTTTCTACCCCCTTTATAAGCATATCAAAAGCTTCGCCGGCAAATTTAAACTGAGGTTTTTTATCCAATGCTTCTTTAGTTTCCTTTAACTTTTCCCTGTCTATAATAATAAACTGGTCTTCTCCTTTAGAATCCTTTATTTTTACTTTTAATACAGGATTTGTTTTCGGTGGATCTTGAGGCTCCTGAAACTTTTTATCCATATCCACTATAATACCATTAGCCTCATCTATACTTAATGACTTAAGCTCTTGTTGCCTCTTAGCGATCCCTTCTCTTGATTTTTTGATCTCTACTTCTGTTTCTTTTTTATAATCTTCCTTAGAAAGAACCCTTACCGCATTGTCAGTCCCCGTAATTTTATTAATCACTTTAGTTACATCATTTATATCCTCATATCCAGGTACAACTAACTGTTTATGCTCTCCTTCTCCTTTTAGCATACCTGCTAACATTTTATCTAATTGTTTTCTGGCATAGGGTTCTTTTTTTAGTTTTGTCCCTAATATGTCTAAATAATCATCAAACCGCAATCCCTTCTCTTTAAAATGTTTAGATAGCTCATCAAGCCCAATTGGCTTTTTATCCACTTCAGCCAAAGCTGACTTAGACAAAACTTTTGGGATATCCACAGTAGGTGTTACTTGTTCAGGTGTACTTGCAGGCCATACCCAACCTGATACTAGTTCCCCTGCTTGTGACAACAATCCATATACTCCTGATTTACCTGATATCCCTGTTGATTTAGTAGATCCAGATGATGATGCATCAGAAGCAGCTCCATCAAGCAAGTCCGTTGAATCCATTACTGATGTACCCTCAGGCCTTCCCTTAAACGAAACCTGACCTAAATTACTTTTAACTAACTCTCTTCTCCCACTAAAACTTACAATTGAGGGATTTATTTTCATGTTGTGCTCCTAACTATAAAAAACTAGCAATAAAATATCAACTAATATTAAAATGCCAAAATTCTTGATACATACCAAAAGTACCAACCGCTTGCCTCAATACTGATTCATTCGAAAGTGTTTTTTTAAATATATTACTTACTCTCAAAAATTATACGAATAAATAACTTTTACCACTCTCTTAATCTTGAACTAACATTGATTTAAATGTTTTAAAAATAAACAAATCTAAAGTTGCGCTAAATATTCAAACTATTTAACAAAACGTTATAAAAATCTTTATATAACAGCCTGTTCTCTATATTATTAAAGAATTTCCGGTTTTTTATTTTTTATTTAATTTCTGCCAATAGCAGCACTATAACGTTCAGAAACTTTATCCCAATCAATATTTTTAATAAAAGCCTCAATATAAGAATTTTTATTAATACCATAATCAATCATATAAGCATGCTCCCACAAGTCCATAACAAGAATAGGCTTTATGCCAATCGGAATATGCAAATCATGCTCATCAACAGTAAAATTCTGCAACTTACCGTTTATAGGGTTATATGCACTAATAGCCCACCCCGAGCGTGCTGCTTTACCACTTGCAATCAAATCCCCCAAATAATTTTCATAAGAGCCAAAGTCTTTATTTATTTTACTTAACAGTTCTTTTGACAGCTTTGTGCTCTTAGAGCTCAAATTAGAAAAATATAACTCATGCAGCACCGCCCCATTATGCGCAAAAGCAATTGCGCTATTTATCGCCCTATACTCAGAAAAAACCGGATTGGAATTTTGTTTAACAGTTTTTTTAAGTTTTTTATTTAATTCATTTATTTTTTTAACGTAACCGCGATAAAGCTGCAAATGTTGTTCTATCTGATTTGTGCTTATGCCTTTTAGTGATGCATTAAGGTGATCAAATTTTTTTTCTTTGTACTCCTCTGCCAAAGCTGCATTTAAACAAATAAATATCATTAATAAACTTGTTATGAATAATTTTTTAAACATTATGCTGCCCCCAATTAAAAAAGTTAGAAACTAAATAAAAGTATATCTTATATTAATTTTGCAAAAATAATATAAGCCATATTTACACATATAATTGCACCAAGCTTGGCAACAAGCAGTATATTGAATCTTATACAATTTAGCTTCTTTTAATTTTTATGTAAAATAAATAGTTAAAAGATACGAACTTCCTCATTTTTTGCTTCCATTTCTTTTTTTGCTATTAATGCCTCAGAGTATAAATTAGGACTTATATCTTCTCTATTTACTTCTCTTTCTAAAGCAGCAAATATATTTCTTGCCAGTTCACGATTTTTAGCTTTAACTCCTAGCTTACCTAAAGTTCTCAATGATAATTGTTTTACCTCTTCACTCTGATCTTTAATGCCAATGCCTTGGTTATTTTTATCAGTCAGTAAATCAAATAGTTCGTTTTTCTTATTTGCATAATTAATATTAGATAGCATATCTTCCAGGAATATATGTGGTAATACTCTTATGCTTTCTTGTTCAGAGCTAATAGCATTTTTTAGGTCGTCAAATATGTCACTTCGCAACTTATCACCTTTAGCACTAACTCCTAAATTCCCGGCAGCTAAAATTGTTTCTATTTTTATAGAGTCATCCGTATCTTTAATACCATTTTTAAGTTTATTATATATTCTACCTTGCTTTTCTTCTTCAGCATTAACCCCCAGATACCCCAGAATTGTAAATGAGTCTGCTTTTACTACTTTATTAGTATCATTAATCCCTCGATCCCTTTCATTTGTTAGGATATTAAACAGTTCATTTTGTTTTTCCTCTGCAAGATTAGCAATATCATTGACCATATTTTTAACTCCTGCACTTGCACAACTTCTAACATTAGTATTTTTATTTTTAATGCTTTTTTTTAGGTTATCAAATATTTTACCTTGCAAATGTTTGTCCTTAACATTAGCACCCAAATCTCCCAGTGCTAAAAATGATTGTGCTTTTACATAGTCACTATTACTATCATTAATGCCTTGCCCCCTTATAGTAAGTTTCTTATATATTGCGCTTTGCAGAGTGTCTTTGGCATTAACTCCAAGATATCCCAGTGCTAGAAATGACAGTCCCTTTGTATAACTATCCCTATTGTTAATACCTTGTTCCTCTGCGGTTAATTGTTTGAACATTTTACCTTTCAAAGCATCGTTAGCATTAGTTCCCAGGCTATTCAATGCTTCAAATGACTTTTCTTTTACACGAGGATTCTCATCATTAATACCCTGTCCTTCTGCAGTTAGCTGCCTGAATACTCCTGCTTGAAAGTTTTCATCTTGAATATTAGCTACCAAGTCACCCATGATATCAACTGCTTTCATTTTTTCATTAACATCTTGAGCGTTAATACTTTCTTTTGCCGCCTGTAGCGCTTTCAGGTTCTCCAATGCTGTAAGTACTTTTATTTTCTCATAGCCATGGCTAGCAGAAGCTTTCAGGTTTAGTTCATTGTATATTTGCGCTTTTAGAGTATTATTTTCCTCATTCTCTGTCTTATCTGCGGAAAAATAAATCCTTTCCAATGTTTCAGGTTCAAGCCCTCTAAGCTTCAAGTTTACACCTGCACCATTAGTACTAAAAAATCCACCTTTAAAATTTACTAAGTATTTATTTTTAGAGGTTACGCCTTTACTAAATGATTCAAAATCAAAACTCTCTTTTTTAACTTGCTCATTAGAGTTGATTTTAGGTTTGCTAGTATTTTTTAAGCTGTAATTAGCTTGAGTGCACATTGGTTTTTTACTATTAATATTCATCTATTTACCTTTTTCCTGCCTCTTTTATTTTCTTACAGGGGTAATTATAATATAAAAAAACCTTTTTATTAATAAACAACATAGTAATAAAAAATCTTTTTATACAAATCAGGTAAAATATTATAATTAAACATCATCGTCAAACTTTAATAATTCCCAAGGCTCCACTTCCATTGCTTTGGCTAACTTAAAGATTGTTTTTAATCCTGGATTATTTATATTAACTTCAATTTTGCCAATATAGTCTAAGCTTAAGCCTGCTTTTTCAGCTAGTAGCTCTTGTGTTAAATGTCTTTCTTCCCTTAGTTTTTTAACTTTTTTACCAATTTTTTTATAAAAAGACTTCATGCTCATATATTTACATTACTGGAAAAAATCCCATTTTTTTACTGGACATTTACCAGTTAAAATGCTAGGATATTATAGTAAAAGTAACAGATAGGGGATAAGACGTTTGGAAAAATCAAGCATAAAAACAACTATAAACACAGCCGGTAATGATTTAAAATCGGCGATTGATGATATTATGTGGATAATTTTAAATATCCAAGAAGATCTAAAAATTTTAAAGGTAAAAGAGTTAAAGCCTGATAAGTCTCAAGCCAAAGCATTACTAGAGTATATTACTATGGAAAATAGTGAGGCCAAAAAGCTTATAAAAATTCTATGTGGGGATAAAATAGAAAAATATTTTAAATGGATTGATGAATATTGTAAAGAATACTCTATAAAAAGAGAACAAGTGCTACAAAAAATCGTAGAAAATGAGTCGTATTAATTAGGTCTTGTATGAATGCAATGGCTTTATTAAAAGTTTAAAAAATCACTTATTGTTATAATTACTATAATTTAAATTCAAATGTAACGATTTTTTAACAATATAACCTTTTTTTCGGATTTTCCAAAGCGATTCCTGCAATAGACTTTTCAAACTGCTATAATATATATTAATAAAATAAAAAATATATCATATAGGATTAAAAATAAAAGGTTACGTTATTTTGACACCAAAAGCTCCAAAAACAGAAGACACATGCCCAAAGGATAACGATAAATACGCAGCATTTCTATATTATAGGTTGCGTAACAAAATTGTCCTCTTGCGCCGTTGGAGCAAAAACGATGATCTAATGGGCTTAAAAGGTCGCATGGAAGAAGCAATAAAAACATCAGAAATGCAATTTGATGTAGTAGGCAAAGAATTTTTAAATATAATGCGCACCGGTGAATGGAGCAAAGCCCTGATT
>JANQFW010000008.1 GCA_028277625.1 Candidatus Gastranaerophilales bacterium
AGTAGAAATAATAAAAGAAAAATTTGATAATTATCATAAATGGTCAGATATATTTCCTTTAATGCTGCGCGACTTCGCAGAACTAAAGATAGAATTCCCTACAGAATTTGTGGTACTAAGACCCTGGTCAATAAACGAATACGAGCTACCGGAAGAAAGCGCTGAAAGCGAGCGCTTATTCAAAAAATTGGCCAATGTTACAAAAAAAATATTGTCTGAACTAAAGCAAATACACTTTAATCAAGACTTATTTATGGACCAAGTCCGCGATCAAGTGGGGTATAGTGATGTTAAAGAAATTGTCCACTTGCCAATACCCAAAGATTGCCCAAGTTCAGATACTAAAGATATCTCCTATCCGCCTTACCATGAGGGCTTTTCGGAAAATCCTCTGATTAGAATAATAGACGCACACAAAGAACTGTTATACAAAGTTCGTTACGTGCGAAAATCTCAGTTTGAACTCGAGAAGGTCAAGCATAATATATGCTTAAAAGATGATTATTTACGCTTGGCAAGGAATAAATACTATGATCCCTATAAAAAAGACGAAATCAAATATTTTAGTTACGAAACCTGGAAAGATGAAGCTGCGACACCAGAAAAAGAAGAACAAATGTATAATGAGCATTTCGAGTATTACAAAGACTGCAAAGAACGCGACAGAGAAGAAAGAATATACAAAGCCAAGAGGCGTAAAGAGACTAAAATACACGCCGTAGAGCAAAACAAATTTATTGAGCAGGCTTGGGAAGAAGCGAAGCAAGAAGTGAAAGAAAATGCTTTGTATGTCAATGCTTGGGATAGGCTGGATAAATTTAAGCTAGGCAAGTATAAACTTGTAAAAACCAGCTCCAGTTCTAAGCTGAAGAGTTTAAAGAGCTTCAAAGAATTTCCTGTTGTTGCAAAGGTGGCTGATGCTACTTCAGTAGGCGATATTAATGTTTTAAGAGATGAAAATAATCAAATAAATAATAATATAATAGACATAAATAGTAGTAAAAAAGAAGCATTAAATAAGAAAAAACCCCATTATTAGTGGGTTATAGATCAATAATTTAAATAAAAAGACAATGATACGCCCTCTAAAATAAGAGGGGTAGTTATCGTTGTCTTTTTTGTGTACTTAAAACCGAGAATATACATTAGTCACTCCAGTCACCTAAGACATATTGGCAACCAAAATACAATAAATATTATATTGCATAACATCATTCACATGTTCTAAAATAGAATAAAATAGGGGCATAAGTTATGAATAAAATACCCAAACTGCTTTTATTATTTATAATGATCACAACGGCTTCTGTATACGGCAAAGATACTACCGAAGAGATAAAATTCAACTCCCCACATAGTAGCAGCGGGCTCGTAGAATATAACCACTCTCAAAACAAATCGGCTGATGGCAATCTAAAAATAGGTACAGAAGTAATTAACACAAAAAAGCTTAATGAAAATGAAGTCATTGAGCTTAAATTTGAAGCACCCGTAAATAATGACAGCTCTATTCAATTAAACGTACAAAAAGAACTGGATAATAATACCAACACCTTTAACATTAAAGATTCTAATCTGGTTATAAAAGGTGAAGTATCAAGCTATGTTGGCTACCACTCCAACCTTAATCTTAATAAAATTATAAACGACAAGCCAACCTCCAAGGAAATACTTGATGAAACTTATATATCCAGCAAAATTTTGCCGGGTCATACTATTTTTGTAGGCTCCAAGCTTCAAAACGTTGATGACTCTGACCCCTTCGATGAAATATCAGACTCAGTAGGCTCCACCTCAGACTACTCAAACTATGTAGATAACCTTGATGTAAAAATAGGTGGCAACTGGAACTTTATAGACTACTCTATAGCAGCCTACGACATTAACGATGAATTAAAAAACAAAGCAAGCATAAATGATATTAAATCATCCGGCTGGGCTGTAGTAAAACCATTTTATAAAAAACCCCAACTTGGCAAGCTAGAAGTAGGAAGTGGCTACTACTCAGATGCAAATGAAGAGGTTAGCCAAAAAACACTGAGTGTTTACAGCCGGTACAAACTTAGCAGGTTCACTATTCAAGGCAAGTTTTACAGGAATAACTACGAAACAATGCAAAGGACAACAAGCGACAACTGGTCCGTAAGTAATTCAATAGCCCTAACTAATAACTTAAACCTCAAAACAACCCACAATAGAAAAAACTCTAATCAACCCAACCAACAAATTATCAACAACTTAGGCCTAGAGTACTCACTAGAAGAAAGTAAGCTGCTAAAAATAAATAATATGAAATTAGAGCTAGACGCATCCTTTGTAAAAAATATGAACACTGAAGACTCTCAACGCTTTAAACTCCAAACCAAATATTTCTTCTAAATAAATATCACCAAGAATAAATCACCTTGCCACTTGTATTCCAAATTGCCTACGGTTAAATTTTAATGAAAGTAGTGTTCGTAAGGCTGGCCATAAAATGTTAAAAACCTTTATAAACCGGATAAAAAATAATAAATTCAACGTTGTTATTATTGCTGTTTTATTGATTCTTTTTCTTGCTATGTCGATCAAAAGTAATAATGAACTATTTCTATCTGTCAATCAACAACAAACCGGCTCAATAAAAAACGAGTCCCTAAAAGAAAAACAAAATCAATACTTAATGCCAGAAGTTTTAAAACAGCAACGCACAGTAGTAGTATTTTATCAGCCTGCTTGCAAAGGCTGCATCAAAGAAAAACAATATGTTGACAATGTTCTCAAAAAAAAATACCCAAATGTTAAATTTAAATACCACGATATTACACTATCTAAAAAAATGACACTGATGAAAAGCTACCTTAGCGAATACGGCTTAGATACTAAAAAGTTAGTAACACCCACCCTCTTTATCGGCAACGACTATATGATTGGCTACGACAGCGACGAAACCTCCGGTAAAAAGCTAGAAATGCTAATCAATAAAAATTTCTTTAATAAACAATTAACAAAAGAGGAGCAGCAAACCATCGCACAAACCCAAGAGGGCAAAACAGATTATGTTGAGACATGGTTTGGCAAAGTTAATGTTTTTGAAAGGTCCTTGCCTATTTTAGCAGTAACCTTAGGGCTAATTGATGGATTTAACCCCTGTGCAATGTGGGTCTTAGTTTATTTAATCTCTTTAATCATTGGCCTAAATGATAAGCGTAAAATTTGGCTAATAGTGGGATCGTTTGTGTTTGCATCAGGTGTGCTTTATTATCTGCTAATGACTGCTTTGTTGAGTGTATTTCTGTATATTGGCTACCTAAGAATTCTACAGCTTTTAGTAGGCTGCGTAGCTCTTTATATTGGCATTGCAGATTTAAAGGTTTACTTTTTTGATAAAGGTGAGGTTATGTGCAAAGTTACCGACTCAGAATCTAAAAAGAAAACTATGGGTCGTGTTGAAAAGCTGGTTAATTCAAAAATCTCGCTAATGACCATCCTTGGGGTAATAGCTCTTGCCTTTATTGTCAATTCAATGGAATTTGTTTGTTCTGCGGCACTGCCTGCTATTTTTACAAGTGTTTTAACCCAGGCTAACCTTTCTTTGATTGAGTATCACTTTTATATTATGTTATATGTTTTATTTTTTATGCTGGATGATCTCGTTATATTTGCTCTAGCTGCATTTGCCGTAGATCGTTATGCTGGTGCTCCTTATATGATTCATTGCAAATTAATTGGCGGCATTATTTTATCCACATTAGGGGTGATTATGCTTTTCTTTCCTCAGTATTTAAGATAAAAAATAACCCCTGATCAACTCAGAGGCTATTTTTAAGATTATATTTTGAAGTTTGCTACTTCATTTGATCCATTACTTCATCAGCAAAATTTTCTTGTTTCTTTTCAATGCCTTCGCCAAGTACGTATCTGGTAAATCTTCTGATAGAAATATTTTCACCAATTTTAGCTATTTTAGCTTTAATTAACTCATCTATTGTAACGCTAGGGTCTTTAACAAATGCCTGCTCTAGTAATACTTTTGCAGCCATAAGCTTATCAACTCTACCTGTAACAATTTTCTCCACGATATTTTCAGGCTTGCCGGCTAAGTCTTCTTTACCAGCTTCGATTCTTTTTTCTTCTTCAATAACAGAAGCAGGAATCTCATCTCTTGAAACATACTCAGGAGCTGTACTTGCAATATGAAGACAAATGTCTTTTACAAGCTGTTCAAATTCTTCTGTTTTTGCAACAAAATCAGTTTCGCAGTTAAGTTCAAGAAGAACACCGATTTTGCCATTATGAATATAAGATCCGATTCTACCTTCAGCAGCAGTTCTAGACTTTTTCTTTTCTGCTGAAGCCATACCTTTTTGTCTTAAAAATTCGGCAGCTTTTTCTATGTCGCCATTAACCTCTACTAATGCTTTTTTAGCATCCATAAAGCCAGCACCGGTTTTATCTCTTAATTCTTTTACTAGTGTTGCACTAATTGACATTGTTTATACTACCTCCCAATTTATTCGCCCTGATTTTCGCTACTTCCTGCAGGTACTTCTTGCTGATCAACCTGAACCTCAACTGTTACTTCTTCAACAGAAACCCCAGCATCCTCAGGTCTGATTTCTTCTAGTTTTTCTGGCATAGCTGCGGCTGAGCCTTCGCTTTCTTTTCTAGATTTACCTTCGTTTATAGCATCAGCGATTTTACCTGTTAATAGCTTAATAGATCTAATAGCGTCATCGTTACCTGGAATTACATGATTAATATTTCCAGGATCACAATTGGTATCAACAATTGCTACAATTGGAATACCAAGCTTATTTGCTTCTTTTATAGCATTTAATTCACGTTTTTGATCTATTACAAATAATAAATCAGGCATACCTCTCATTTCTTTGATGCCACCAAGAGATTTTGTTAGCTTGTTTAACTGTCTAGTTAAAGATGCGATTTCCTTTTTAGGTAAGCGATCCATTGTACCGCTCTCTTTAAGATTTTCAAGCTCTCTTAATTTGTTAATACTTGTCCTGATAGTATCAAAGTTAGTAAGAGTACCACCTAACCATCTTCTGTTTACGTAAAAAGCACCACATCGTTTTGCTTCTTCTGCAACAATCTCGCTGGCCTGCTTTTTTGTGCCGACAAATACGATGTTTTTGCCTTTGGCGGCATAATCTCTAACTAGCTCATAAGCAGCATCTAGAAGCTCGGTTGTTTTTTGTAAATTTATGATATGAATACCATTTCTTTCACAAAAAATATACGGTCCCATATCAGGATTCCAACGTCCTGTTCTATGTCCGAAGTGAACTCCAGCTTCTAGTAATTCAATCATTGAAGCAACTGGCATAATTTTAATTTACTCCTTTAATTTGTTTAATAATTACTTAAATTAGTTTACTACTATTTAAAATTTAGCATAAAAATAAATAGAAACAAGCCAAATCGGATATTTTAATCTTTTTTTCACTTACCTCTTATGAAAGTTTAGACTAAAACTATTAATTTCATCCTTTTATATTAAGTTTTACAAATTATTTCCGATAAAATTAATATAAGACTTAAATTATCTTAACATTGAATTAATAAAAATATGACTTATTTAAATAAAATCATTAAAGTTATATACTAAATAACTCCTAAAATAGAGAAATGGGAAGAACACTAAATAGGTTTTAGATAAAATAAAAGGGCTTCATAGAATGCAATTAGTAAATATGGTAAATAATTTTATAAAAGCAGCCAATGTTAGACATGCTGCTCCCAAGCAAAATGTTTCCGTTGCTGGCAACAATCCTTTTGCCGGTCCATTGATAAAATCCCAAAATAGTCCACAGCATTATGCTCAAAACAGGCCTGTAAACGGCGGTTTTTTTGCAGGATATCACAATGGTAAAGCAAATTACGTCGGTAGAAAGCTTTTTATAGAAGTCTAATTTTAAAGTTCACCTAAAAAGTCATCAACCCATTTAAATATATTATTTTCTCTTACCTGATCTCTAAGCTTTTTCATAACTTTTTCTTTTTCTTCCTCATTATTGTTAAAAGCTCTATATATAGACTCAGAAATAGACCTTACATCATAAGGATTGACGCTATAACCCGTATTAAATTCTTCCGCCGCACCGGTAAACTCACTTAATATAAGCATACCATCATTATTTACCCTAGATGCAACATACTCTTTTGCAACCAAGTTCAAGCCATCTCTCAATGCAGAAATCAGTATAAAATCAGAACAATAATAATAAGCTACCAAATCTTTAAGATTAACAGAGTTATAAATATAAGAAATAGGATTCCATCCATCACGTGCAAATTTTCCGTTAATCCGCCCTACGGTTTCGTCAAGCTCTTTTTTCATCTTTTTGTATTCAAGAATATTAATTCTGGTAGGAACTGCAATTTGGATAAAAGTAAATTTTCCAATATATTCTGGATTATTATCAAGGAAAAATTCAATACCTTCAAGTTTTTCTACAATACCTTTTGTATAATCAAGCCTATCAACGCCAAGCCCAATGACTTTTGTATTTATAGTATTTCTTAGCTCAAAAGCCTTTTCAATAACTCTGCTTGATCTTGCTGTTTTGTCAAACATATTAAAATCAATACTAATAGGCAAGCTTATAGCTTTTACTTTAGTATCTTTATACTCTATAGTGCTTTGGTCTTGTATATTAGCATCATTAAGATAGTGTTCCACGCACTCTAAAAAGTGTTTTTTATAACTTTCCGTATGGAATCCAACTACGTCACAGTGCATTAAACCTTCCAAGATCTCTTTTCTTCTTGGAATTACTCTAAAGTTTTCTATGTTTGGAAATGGTATATGCAAAAAGAATCCGATTTTATTTTTAACGCCAAGTTCTCTCAGCATTTGAGGAACTAGCATTAAATGATAATCTTGGATCCATATTTTATCGTCTTTTTTAACAATTTCTGCTATTTGATTGGCGAATTTCTGATTTACTTGCTTATAAAACTCCCAATCTCTCTCTTCTAGTTTATACTTAGCAAGAAAATAATGAAATAATGGCCAAATTTGTCTATTACAAAAGCCTTCATAGTAATGAATATTTTCCTTTGGGGTTAATTTTATTTGTTCAATATCATATGGTGTCTCTAATCCGTGCTTTTCAAACTGCAATGTCCCTGAGCATACCCAGATACCCTTTGTCTTTTTCATTACGGGATCAAGTGCTGTTACTAGCCCCCCCGGAGATCTTTCTACTTTTGCTTGTCCATCTCGTTTTCTTATATGGTAAGGGGCTCTATTTGCTGCTATTATTAATCTCATAAATTATTCTTTTCCTTATTTCTCTTTGAAGATAGCACAAATTTTTAAAAATATCAAATGACATATATCGATATTATTAACTTTATATTTATCATTAATACATTGATAAAATAAAAAAATATAATGAACGTCCCCTGTACAAAAGGATAAACTAAATATATTAATTTTTATTAAACTCTTTATCTTAATATATAAATAACATAATCCACATGTTTGCAATTAAATTTATTTTATTTTAAATAAAAAATTTGACAATTTAGTATTGTATATATATTTTTTAGAGTTAAAATAAACAATATACTATCTCTAAAATACTTTTCAGATTATTTAATCCTGTTAAGCCTAATCAAATAAACCAATCTCTGAAAAGAGCAATCTAAAATTTAATTGAGAGCCGGTATAAAATGTTTTTTGAGGGTAGAAAATGAAAAAAATAAAACAACAAATTGTAGAAGCAGGAAAAAAATTAGCTGATAAAGGCTATTCTCCGGGATACTCCGGTAATATTAGTGTAAAGCATAATGATAAAATTTTTGTGACACCTTCAGGATTTGCTCTTGGAGAAATGGAGCCTGATGATATAGTAGTTATTAGTGATAATTTTGAAGTTATAGAGGGCAAGCACAAGCCTTCTTCAGAATCAAAAATGCATTTAAATATTTATAGCTTAAGAGTTGATATTAATTCAATAATTCATTGTCATGCCCCTAAAAGTTCTGCTTTTGCAGTGGCTGGAATACCTTTATCATCTCCCATACTAGCGGAAAATATTTTTAGCCTGGGAGAAATACCTGTTGCAAAATATTATCTACCTTCAACAAATGATCTTGCTGAGGAAGTTTCAAGTTATTTTAATAATAATGATGTTGTATTAATGGCAAACCATGGGGTTGTTCTAGGCGCAGCAGATATAAAAAATGCTTTCTATAAAATGGATACAGTTGAATATTATGCAGAAGTTTATTTAAATGCCAAGCTGCTAGGCAAAATGAACGAATTATCCAGTGAGCAAGTTGAAGAAATAATTGGGTTAAGAAAAAAGTTTTCTAAATAGTTTGTTTTTTTATTGAAATTGAATAAAAAATCATTATTATAAATAGTGAAAGTGTTTTTAAAGTTAGCACATTACTGTAAATAAAGTTAGTTTTAGTTTTATTGTTACATTTAAAATATCAAAAGCACATTAATGTTGATGCATACAGATTAGTATGTAAAAAAATATTAAAAATTATTAAATAGATTTAAATACTCGAAAGAAAGAATTAAAGAAACTTTTAAGCACAGCCGATAAATGTATTAAGAGGTAGAGTCACAATAGTTACGGAGGCAACGCCATGGGCTTAGCTGCAAGTCAAGCACGTTTTTTACAATTAACCTCAAGAAAAAGTGATCTTGAATTTAGCGGGCAAAACATTAACCAAAGAAGATTGGCATTGACCTACAGAGCAGAGGCCATAAGCACTCAACTTTACGAGAAGCAGGTAGCCTTATACAATTCTGCCGAGCTTGGTGACTCTCCGCTTATTGATATCACCACTCCAGAGATAGAAGCACTATTAAGACAAATAGACAGATTCCATACTATGGACAGACAATTAGAAATAGAATTAAAAAACGTTGATACTCAACAGCAAGCAGTACAAACAGAAATAGATGCAGTAAACAAAGTTATTGATAAGAATATCGATATGACTTTCAAAACATTCGCGTAACAAAGGGTTTAACACTGAGAAGAGGGAATAGGAAAAATGGCATATAAATATGATCACTTGGTTGTAATCGCAAATAAATATGGCTTGGCTGGTCTTAATGCTAAAGGCGAATTATTTGAAACATACGATAAATTAAGAGATTTAACAGTTGGTGGTGCCGCAATTGGCGGATCAGGATTTGGTGGTGCATCTCAATTTTTAATAAATCTTGCACAAATGATGGCTCCTTCTTCTTTCATGCCAATACTAGGGGCTAATCAAACATTAAATATTCCCGGAACTTCCTATTATTCTCCTGCTATATCAGGTGGTGTTTCAATGGCACCTCTAAGCAACTCGTCTTTTGGCTTATCAGAGCTATCAAAGCACCCTAGCTTTCCAACAGGAAAAGCTGCTGCTGTTGTACCAATGGCAGTAGGTGCTTTAGGAGGGTCTCTTTTATACGGAATAGGAAATAAATTATCATCTTTATCTGATGGTTATGCTATAGGCGGAGTTCCAACAGGACAAGCAGCAGCCATTGTCAACAGCAATACATTAGCGGGCATAGCTGGAATGGGGACTGGTGCAGTATCAACAAAAAGCAAAGCACGCTCTATTTTATTACCAACTGCTGGAGTTTTAGCAGGCGTTGGTAGCATGTTGGCAACGCTATCTCCTTATTTTGGACCGCTTGGATTAGTTGGCGGACTTGCAGGAAATATTCTAAATGGATATGGTGGCGCAACCTTAAGGGCTTATCAACAGGCTAGCGGCAGAATTATAAATAATGCTGATGCTATTTTAACAGCCAAAATTAAAAATATAGAGACAACTGTTAAACAGCTTGATGTGCAAGGAAATATTGTAAGAAAAATGCTTAAAGAATCAATAGACGGCGATTCTAAAGCAATGCAATCAATGTTATAAGCCCAAGGGGAGATAAACTAAAATGAAACCTAACCTCAGGCTGTATATAAGATCTTTTCAATATGTTTTATTTTTTAACAATCCCTTTGTCAAAATAATCGTTCAACTTCTTAAAATTTTACGTGACTCTATTTATCTTAAAAGTAAATCATATAATATTAAAAAAAACATATATGAAAATACAAAAAAGATGGAAAAAACAAAAAAAATGTTAAGCAAGCCATACAAAGAGCGAAGTACGATTAACTTTTTAAGATAATTCTTATATTTTATTTAACAGAAATATTAAGCATGTAACGTTATTTATCCATCATTGTAAATTCCAACTGTTAATTTGTTTTTATATAATTAGAAGTAGTAATACGATTATTTATTGTCGTAGTGTTGTTCAGGAGTAAATAAATGAGTATAGCTCAATTTGTGGTTAATTCAACAAAAATGAATATTTATAATACTCTTTCTTTTATGACTATGACTGTTAAATTCTTTAAAAAGAAAAGACCTCTTGAGTCTATGCTTTATAGTGCAATAATGAGTATTCAATACTTCATAAATTTAAAGAATGAATCCAAAATGGCCAAATATAGAAGAAATCATTTAATGTACAGACTAAATCAAATGGAAGAAGTTATTGAAAATAACAATCCTCATAACTTCCTGGGTGGGTTTAATATAAATAGACTACAATAAAAAACTTAATATAAATTAATTTATATAAAATATTTTTCAAGGGGGATAAGATGGGATTATTAACGGGACAAGATCGGCTAATATATCTAAAGTTATACAAGAATGAACTAGAAAACAAAATACAGCTAATTACACAAACTCAATTGCAGTTATCACAAAACGTAATGGAATTTGAAACCTTAGTTGGTAGTGAATTAGAAGTTGACTCGCCAGAGGTAAAACTTTTGATGGCAAAGCAGCAAAAATTAAAACAAATTGAGAAAAAGTTAGACATAGCTGTAACAAGATACCAAAACTCACTCAAGGCTGTAAACCAAGAAATAGAATCAGCTCAAAGACTTGTAGACCATGAAATAAAAACATCATTTAGCTATCAAGTAGGCTAATAACAATTTAATCTACATTTAGATGTCAACAAGTATCCGTTAAATAATTCTTTTTAAGAATTATTTAATCCCCTAAGATGTCCGATTTTTAGTTAACCTGCTAATATAGCAAAAAAAATACAAGATACAATCCACCAAAATATTGCAACTAGTTGGGTAGTTTAGTAGCAAAATTTTTTTTGTTTTAATTTTATTTATACAACTCGGAACAATTAATTTTGATTTTGCGTCAGAAATTAAAAAGATGATGTTATCTATTTAATTTTTTTAAGGTATTATGTATTAAAAGAGTCAGAAGGAAGAGTATGAGTATTTTTAAAAACCCAGTTAAAAGAACATCTTTGCTTTTCAGTTTATTTGCTGTTTTATGTATGCTATTTGCAAACAATGTAAGTGCATTATTTGTTCAAGATTATTCAAAAGATGCAATTAAAGAAAGAATTATAAGACAAGCGATCAAGCAAAAATTAGATCCGGCATTGGCCTTAAGTGTCGCAAAACAAGAATCGAACTTTAACAAAAATGCCAGAAGTCCAGTAGGAGCAATAGGTTTATTTCAACTAATGCCAGCAACAGCCAGAGAAATTGGTGTAAATCCATATTATGTTAATGACAATATTGTTGGCGGTATTACTTATCTAAAAAGTATGCAAAGACGATTTGGAAAAGTTGAGCTTGCATTAGCAGCATACAATGCGGGTCCTGGAGCAGTTAGCAGGTACAAAGGTATACCTCCATACAGAGAAACTCGTAAGTATGTAAGAAATATTTTAAGATATTATAACGAATATAAGAAAAATCCAGATCCTGTGCACATTAAATTGCTAAAAGAAATGAAAAACTCAAAAACAGCAAAAAAGGCAGCATTACCAGAAAATACTACTGCGAATAAGATCGCGGATTTAAAAAAAAATGAAGATGAAAAAATAAGTGTAGAAAGTAGCCCAGTTCATATTGCATTTAGCTTTATAAGAATTATCATAGGATTTTTTAACATTACATAAGCAATAAAGTTTGATAAGAAAAAATTCTTTATTTATTCCAAAACTTTAAATAGCCTGAACATTTTAGCTGTTCAGGCTATTTTTAATTTTTGTAGAATAAACAAATAGTACATTTAAAAAAAAATTAATAATATATAAAATATTTAAAGTAAGCCATAAGTCTGGGAGGTTATAAATTTATGAAATATAAATATTTACAGCTTATTACTTATACATTAATAATAGTAGGTGCTTTAAATTGGGGGCTAGTAGGTCTATTTAGTTTTGACCTTGTAGCAACTATATTTGGCCCAATGAGCGCTATGTCTAAAATTATTTATACACTTGTTGGTGTATCAGGCATAACAAATTTAGTATTGGAATTAACAGTTTGTAAATCACCTTCACGTTGTTATGTATCATAGATGACAATATATAAATAATATAGATAAAAACATGTTGATCTGGTAAAATCTTCGCTGGATCAATATGTTTTTATCTATATTTACTCAAGACAAAACAGTTTAATTAAGAACATTGTCCGCAACTAATTAAGTTTTGTAACAAAGGTTATTCTCTTTTGAAATTATAGCCTTAGTATATTTTTTATATATACAAGAGTATTATATAAATAAAGTGTAGGTTGTTATAATAAGGAGAGTGTCCATGTCTGTAGGATTGACAAAACTAAAGTTAAACAAAAATTCAAATCCTAACAAAGCAAATTCACAAGGTACTAAAGATTTATCAAAATATTCAAGTAGCAATAATTCTACTGCAAGCTTAGCAAACAGTTTTTCAGCAATGCAAAAAAATAAAATTGATTATTCTAATGCTAAAATGTCCTTAAACCAATCCAACGCAGAAGTTTCTTCAGGTGCTATAAGATTTGCTAATGTAAGCTCTAACCAAGAAATGTTGAATTTTAACCACCAACAAAATCAAACAAATGTTATAGATATGTTTAAGTGCATTCAATCATTATCATCTGCAATTGAGGCTTCTGTTAATAATATATACCTAAAAGATCAAAAGATTTCAAAATCTAATGACACAATAAAGCAACTTGATTCATCTGTAAATTCTACAAATGACAAAATTCTCTCTCAATCTCAAGTAATAGAAAATGCGGATAAATTAAGAGCACAAAAAGACAAACAAGCTAATGTAGTTTCAGCCATACATAGTAAATCTTCTCAATTTGACAATCAAATATCAGATGTAAAAGGTCAAGTTAAAGGCGTTGATCTTAAAATATCCGGCTTAAAAAAGCAACTTCTAGCTGGTGATGTAACCAAAGAAGTGCCTAAGCTAGATGCAAATGGCAACCCTGTAATTGATGAAGCGACCGGCAAGCCTGTGATGGAAACTAAGACTATATTGTCAACAGCAGATATACAAGCTCAGATAGATAAGCTAGAACAACAAAAAACTGAAATGGAAAATCAAATTAAAACCCTCCAAGCTGATAAAGCTGCTTTCGTTAACAAAAACAATAAATTTTTAGAAGATTTTAAAGATTTAGAAAAACGTTGTGCAGCTAGTCAAAAAGAAAAATCAGAAGCTCAAAATACTATAATAACGTTAAATCATAATGTTAGTAATTTTAAAAGACAAATATCAAATGAACTAGGAAAAATATCAGGTTTACAAGCAGAAAAAGCAGTAGCTACAAGAAAAATGCTAAATGATACATCTTCAAAACAAAGTCTGGAAAGCAAGCTAGAAAGAGCAGAAAATGCTGCACAAAGAAGTGGCGGGCTGGTAGACAGCAATATCAAATTGTTTAACGATACTAAAAGTAAACTTGAAGCAAACACAGCAAATAACAATAAAAAGCAAAATGATAAAATAAATAAAAAGTCTAGTTTTGAAACTTCATTCAACTTATACAAATCATTATTAAATAAGCCTGAAAATGAAAATATTAAAAAATTAAATATAAATGGATAAAATAAAAAGACTTAAAGAAAAAAGAGAGCACCTTAAAAGGGTGTTCTCTTTGCTATATATGCTATAATCGTGGTGTATAACTAGACAAATCAGTGACTTAATGACAAAAATAAAAAGCGACAGCCTTCAATACTACAAACAGTTTCTTCTGCTAGAGTCAGAAGAGGCGAAAAAAGAAAAAAGACTAGAGTTTATAAATAAATATAGCTATGCTATCCCTAATCAGGAGGCGATTAAAAGCATTGCAAAATATTCACCATTAATAGAAGTTGGTGCAGGGCATGGATATTGGTCATTTTTATTAGACCAAGCCGGTGCTAATATTATTGCATTTGATGATTATTCCTGGTTTGGCAAGACTGTTTTAACTGGCGAAAATTTCTATACAGATGTGGAAAAAGCTAGCCATAAAATCCTAAAAAATTACCCTGAACGAAGTTTATTACTATGTTGGCCACCACCATTTAATGATATGGCATATAAATGCGTTAAAACTTTTAAGGGCAAATATTTTATTTACATTGGCGAAGATTATAAAGGCTGCACAGCTAACGAAAAATTTCATGAGTATGTATACGAAAATTTTGATACCATAGAGCAGATTGAAATACCCACATGGCCAAATTTCTATGATAGATTATTTATTTATAAAAGAAAATAAAATTTAAAATTATATCCTTAAAACGCCTTATTTTAATATAAACTTAATTCATTTATAATTTAATTAAGCAAAGTCTTTTAATGAAAGGTATTAAATGTCCATTAATTTTGACGAACCGGTTATTATCAAAATAAAAAGGGTAAAGCCGTTAATTAGTCTTGATTATAATCTATATGAGGACGCTGAAGGGCTTGTTAATCAGATTTTGAAAATTAAAAACAGCATATCTTCGGTTTTTTATAATAAGTTTATTAAAAAGAATTTTTTATTATCTTATTTGATAGAAAAATCAGATGAAAATTTTCTTAATTTAAATTTGTTTAATGACAATGATGATGATATAGACAAGTTAAAAAGATTGAAAAGAAAGAAAAAAGAACTCTTTCAGCATATTGACCATAAAGTTCAAGATGATTTTTCCGCAAAGCTACTAACAAATATGCTAATCGATGAAAAACTTGAGCTCTATATAAATACATCAGTTAAAACCATAGGCCACGCCCAACAGGATTTAGTATTTAACAACTATAAAGACAATATAGTTATAAAAGGCATAACAAACACAGAAACTAAACGTGTTAACTTCGAACCCTATAATTTTGAACCAAAAGGATTTATTATTTTTGGACCTAAGGTTATAGATTTTGAATTTTTACAGTTAAATATTTTCATCGCAGAAGCAGATGAAGATGTTAGACGCATCGGTCAAGGGATGACAACATTTTCAAATTTAATAGAACCGGCTATAATTAGCAGTGGTTCAGGATGCACACCAACAGGAATGGCTTTAGACTTGGCTGTTAAAAGCAGCAAGATACTTGGCAAACAATTGGAAAAAAATGCAGATGATGAGTATTATAATGACACGTTTATCTTAAATACCAGTTATCAGCTTAAAACTCAAAGTGAACTATTGTCCCAAATTACCAACGACAAAATCAAAATAGTTTTAGAAATTAAAAACTATAATGCAGAAGAAGATTTTGATATTTTTGATAAAACTAATAATCTTAAAAATATATCAAGGGTATAATCTTCAAACATTTTTTATTCTCAATATCAAAAGGGATTGTTTTTAATAGCAATCCCTTTTGGTTATTTATTTATAAGTTATTAAAATTACTATGTTCCAATTTTCCAGCTATTAAGGTATTCAATCATTTCAGGAGTCAATTCATCAATTTCTATACCCATTGACTTTAATTTTAGGCTGGCAATTTCCATATCAGTTTCGATTGGAAGTGTTTGAACGACATTGTCGAGATCACCTTTATTTTTAACAAGATATTCAACAGCAAGAGCCTGATTTGCAAAACTCATATCCATTACACTTGCAGGGTGTCCTTCTGCAGCAGCAAGATTAACTAATCTGCCTTCGCCTAATACTAATACTGACTTACCATTTTTTAAGTTATAACTTTCTAAAAATGGTCTTATAGTTGAAATATCTTTTGTTTCTGCTTTTAAAGCCTCTAAATTTAACTCAATGTCAAAATGCCCGGAGTTACAAACAATCGCACCATTTTTCATTTCCAAGAAATGATGAAGATCAATAACATGCCTGTTACCTGTTACAGTAATAAATACATCCCCAAGTTTAGCAGCCTCATCCATAGGTACTACTCTAAAGCCATCCATAACAGCTTCTATTGCCTTAATCGGATTAACTTCTGTTATGATAACGTTAGCACCCAAGCCTCTTGCTCTCATCGCAGTACCTTTACCGCACCAGCCATAGCCTACCACTACAACATTTTTACCGGCTAGCAATATATTAGTTGCCCTAATAACACCATCTAGTGTACTTTGGCCTGTACCGTATCTGTTATCAAAAAAGTGCTTTGTTTGAGAGTCATTTACTGCCATTGCAGGGAACTCAAGTTTGCCATCTTTTTCCATTGCCTGTAGCCTAATGATACCTGTTGTTGTTTCTTCTGTGGTACCAATAAGGTCTTTAATTTGCTCAGGACGCTCTTGTATTAATGTTGCCACTACATCAGAACCATCGTCTATGATAATTTGTGGCTTATGATCAAGTGCAATTTGCACGTGCTTGTTATAAGTTTCTGTATCTTCACCTTTATAAGCATAAACAGGTATGTCATAATCTTTTACCAAAGATGCCGCAACATCATCTTGTGTAGAAAGTGGATTTGATGCAATTAGTATACCGTCAGCACCAGCTTCTTTTAATGCTATTGCTAGATTTGCTGTTTCTTTAGTAACATGACAACATGCCACAATTCTAATGCCTTCTAAAGGCTTTTCTTTTGTAAATCGTTCTGTAATCTGTTGAAGCACAGGCATATCTTTATTAGCCCAGCTAATTTGCTTCTTGCCAGCTTCTGCGAGATTTATATCTTTAATTTGATATTTAATTTGTGTTTTTCCCATTTTTTAATCTCCACTAATTCTTCAACTGTTTTTTTGTAAAATTTCTAATAAAAATTTTATAAGTATAATAAAAAAAATATAACATAAAACCAGCTATTTTTATATCAGTAATAGCAAGTTAAACTTTCTTATAAAGAAAGCTCTGTACTCCTTAATTTTATTTTAATATCCCTGATCTAACCAGCTTGTTAAGCAACTACATCCACTAAAGAACCTTTATTTTGAGGTTGTTGTTGTGCAAATGGATTAACATTTTGTGTAATACCAGCCAATGCTCCGCCATTGTTTTGCGCTTGTGTATTTATATTAGTAGCTTCACTTGTTCCTTCTGGCTGATTCAACTTCTGATTTGCTTCCTGTATCATACGGTCAGCTTCTTGAGCTACCTTCATATCTTGAGCAGAAGGCTCTTCTGGAGCAAGTGCGGCTCGTTTTAATTGTTCAGCATTTTTCTTTGCTTTTTCAGGGTCATCTTCTTCTTTAACTTTTAGATCAACCTCGCCGTCTTTAACATACATTTTGCCATCCGGGCCTTGGGTATATTCATACTGTGCAGAAGCAGGAGCTAAACTGCCAGCTGCGGCCTTGTGGTCTTCTTCGTGTCGTCTTACTTCTTTATCTCTTTCTTTTATTTTTTCAAGCTCTTTCTTTTCTTCTTCGCTTAAATTTTCTTCCTCAGAAGTTGAACTGTTGACTTTATGCTCATCAGTTGACTTGCCGTTGTTATTTTTATTTGCAGCCTTTTTTTCATTTTCTAACAACTGTTTGCTTTCATCAGAAATCATCGCCTTATCATCAATTTCCATATCATAAGAAGACGACTTTTCAATATTTTCTGTGCTTGTTTCCTGTACTTTATTAGGCTGATGTATATAATTTACATAAGAAACAGTAGGAAAATCATTACTGATTTGCATAAAAAAATTGACCTCTCTTGATGCATATCATAATAACATATTTTTTTATTTTTATATACTGAACAAATAAAAGATCAAGATTATTTGCATTTATTTCATTAATTTTTAAAAATAATAGCAATTTAAAACTCTTGTATGTTTTTATATAATTAGGCAATAACAATTGAGAGAAGATTAAAAAAGAGTTTATAAAAAATTTATATAAATAATCATGTTATTTAAAAATAAACAGGCTATTCTCTGCAAAAGAGACTAAGCTGATTCAAATGATGAGTAACCTAAAATGCTTTTTAGATAAGCTACTCCTGCAGATGCTGTGCTAGATTGATAAGCAGTATAATAAACTGAAGAGTAGTATAAATAAAAAGCTATAGAAAGAAAGGCGCAAAGTAGTTTAGTTTATTAATGGCAAAAATCGCACTAGGGATATTAAGGTTTAAAAACTGAAAAATCTTGAACTAAGTGCCGAAGCGGCGAGATTAGTTCAAGCATTATGTAAAAATACCACGAATAACTTGTAATATTGGGGTAGATATTAAAAAGGGCTGTCTAATGTCAGCCCCTTTTTGTTTTATGCTTTAAAATTTGAATAAGAGCTTCTTTGTTTTCTTCCCATAAAATATTTTGATCAATATCTTCAGGCAGCTCCAATGTTATAGTTGGAATATTTCTTTCTATACCTGCATAAGTACCAAAAGATCCCGGCGTAGAATATCCAATATCCTGCTGCACAGGGTAATTGTTTAAATCAGACATTAATTGGGCAATATCTTGAGCCGGACCATCGAAATTAACAACTCTATAAGGAGTATGCAAAGTTATTATCAAGTCAGGTCTATACAGTTCAAGAATATCAATAACAAAACGTGTCTCAATTTCACTCGCAGGAGCAGGACCCGAATAGTATTTATCAATATTTTCAGATTTTTCCCAATTTTGCGTAGGAAAATTTCTGTTAATATCAACCCCGTTAGAATTTCCTCTAATAATCAAATCCTTTCCATCAGGATTTAAAACAGGAATAAATAAAACTCTGTTATTATTGACAAGGCTAAAGTCTTTTTGAATTTCATCCATCAATTTATAAACTAAAAACTCACCTTCCTGTTCATCACCGTGCACAACGCCGATATAAAGCAAAGTTTTATCAAAAGACTGAAGAGATTCAGTCGAAAACAACTGAATCTCATTATCTTTTATAGTTTTTACAGTTTTAACTTTTGTTATAGGCATAAAAAATTAAACCTTAGATTTCATTGAACCTGTGATAATACCAACAAAGCTTTCAGCATCCAAGCTTGCACCGCCTACTAAAGCTCCATCAATATCAGATTGAGCCATTTGCTCTTCAATAGTAGAAGGCTTCACACTTCCACCGTATAAAATTCTTACAGAAGCAGCAATACCGGAATTAGAAACACTAGCAATAACTGATCTAATCATTTTAATGACCCTGTTAGCTTCAACGGAATCACAAGTTTTACCTGTACCAATAGCCCAAATAGGCTCATAAGCAAAAACAACTTTGCCTACTTCTGCAGCACTAAGACCATCTAAAGCCTTTTTGACCTGGCTAGCGATATGATCGTCGGTTATACCTTGTTCTCTTTGCTCCAAGCTCTCGCCAACACAAATAATAGGAGTTACTTCATTAGCTAAAGCAGCTTTAACTTTTAAGTTAACCATTTCATCAGATTCTGAGAAATATTCTCTTCTTTCGCTGTGGCCAATAATAACATCAGTCACACAAAGATCTTTTAACATAGGCAAAGAAACCTCACCGGTAAACGCACCGGAATCTTTGTGATAACAATTTTGAGCACCTAATCTAATATTTTGGCCATGCTCAAGAGTATTAGAAACAGACTGTAATGCTGTAAATACTGGACAAATAACTACTTCAGGCATACTAGCAGAATCAACTTTTGCTAGTTTAGCCTTAATATCTTCTACTATAGCAACGGCTTCAGCAGTTAATTTATTTAATTTCCAGTTTCCTGCAATAATTGGTGTTCTTCCCATTTTTAATTCCTCTAAAATTTTATTAAACTAATAACAATTGAACTTTATTATTTATACCTACCCCCAACCCCCCGGCAAGGGGGAATTTTCTTTTTGGGCTCGCTCGCCCTTAAAAGTTTTATGTCCTAAAATTGTAAGGGGTCATTCTTTCATTATAAAAAAGGGGTGAGATATACCCCGCCCCTTTTTTATTTGTTTAAAACTTTATCACTATACTGCGCTTGTTAATTTGCTAGCAACTAGCTCAACACACTCAGAAAGTCTTGTGCTGTATCCCATTTCATTATCATACCAAGATACTAATTTAATCATGTTATCGCCCATTGTCATTGTTAATTTAGCATCTAAAGAACTACTGTAGCTTGTTCCAATAAAGTCAGAACTTACTAATGGAGTTTCTTCATAATTTAAGATACCATTTAATTTGTCAGAACCGGCAGCTTTTTTCATAGCAGTATTAACAGATTCAACAGTAACTGGCTTTTTAGTTGTTACTACTAAGTCAACGATACTCACGTCAGGAGTTGGGACTCTCATAGCGAAGCCGTTTAATTTACCTTTTAATTCAGGTAATACTAAGCCAATAGCTTTTGCAGCACCAGTTGAAGTAGGTACAATGTTTACAGCACCAGCTCTAGCTCTTCTTGGATCAGAGTGAGCAGCGTCTAAGATTCTTTGGTCACCTGTATAAGAGTGAATTGTTGTCATTAAGCCTTCAACAATACCAAACTCATCATTAAGAACTTTAGCGATTGGAGCTAAACAGTTTGTTGTACAGCTAGCCATAGAAATTACATTATGCTTAGCAGCATCATACTTGTCTTCGTTGATACCTAAACAAATTGTAATATCTTCATTTTTAGCAGGAGCTGAAATTATAACTTTTTTAGCACCGGCTGTAATATGAGCTTTTGCTTTGTTAGCGTCAGTAAAGAATCCGGTTGATTCTATAACAACTTCAACGCCAAGCTTTTTCCAAGGTAAAGCAGCAGGATCTTTTTCTGCATATAATAGAACTTCTTTACCATTTACAATTATACCGTTGTCGGTAGCGCTAACTTCACCGTTAAATCTACCCATTACTGAGTCATACATTAAAAGATAAGCAGCCTGATCTGGAGTTAGACCCGGATCATTAATAGCAACATATTGAACTTTTTCAAAAGTACCGTTAGCAACAGCAGCTCTAAAGGTGTTTCTACCTATTCTACCAAAACCGTTTATAGCAACTTTAACCATGTTTTAATACCTCACAAAATAACTAATATACTAATGTTTACATGATTACTTTATAAATAAAACATAAACTCTTAGCAAGAGTAGCTAATAAAATTTTTTTAAAAAATAAAATTCAAATAAAAAAAATATTTCTATTATTAATCCTAAAAACATTATTTATACCTGATTAGGTTTATTATTAACTATCATTTTATGAGCAAATATTCATTTACAAAACTTCATAAAATCAATCCAAAAACATATATCAATAGAATAATAAACATTTTTATTATTTTGAATAATTTTATTGTTTGTTCTCAAATAATCTAAAAAACATTTTAGAGTTACCCTAGATACAGAACAGTAAAACAGCTTTAAATAAAGAAACAAACCTAAAAAAATAAAAAAAGTCTTATAATAATCAAAAAAATGCTTTGACTTCCAAAAACTTTTATTCTAATATCTTAATTGTCGAGAGGGACATTAAAAAAGATTAAAAGTAAAATATAAAACAATACTAAAATTAATAAACGAAACTTAACTACTTAAAAATAGATAATCTATAAGCCCTGGTGGCGGAACCGGTAGACGCGTTGGACTTAAAATCCAATGGGGTTAACTCCTCGTGCCAGTTCAAGTCTGGCCCAGGGCATTTTTTTATTCAAAGACCTGATCCGGGTCTTTTTTAGTTTGTTCTTTTTATTAAGCAAATAAAAAAGCCGCTTTTTTAGGCGGCTACCAGACTTGGGGAAGAGATTGGGGTATATTGGCTATATTATTATTCTCGGCATTTTTTTTTAAAACTTTAATCTTTTTTCAAAAATTTTTTTAATAACTTAGACATTAAACATTTCTAACCCTATAAAAAAGAAAAAAGCCGCTATTTCTGGCGGCTACTAGACTTGGGGAGGAGGTTTGGGTATGACCTTTTGGTCTTATATTATATTTATCGTTAATGTTATTAAAAACTTTAGATAATAAGATCTACAACTTAATATATCTTTATATAATAATTTTCCTTGCTATAAGAGTTATTTAAGCCAACCCTACTCAATAATTAAACATTTCTTTACATTAAATAATCAATTCTTAGCCATAAATTGTTTTTATTAACTTGGGAATATAATATTTTATCTCAAGAGGAAAATGGGAAAGAAAAATGGGAATATGTAGTTCAGCTAGAAAAAGTTTTTTCTATAAAGTTTAATGATACAGCTTAGGGTGCATATAATAAAAAGCACTCTGAACTAGCAAACTAATTATTGAGGACTGAAAAAAAGTAGTATTTATAAAACAAGCAATGATTAACAATACAATTTGTTGGTTAATTTGCAAAGCTTTATCTTCAAGATGAGGATGGGAAGGAGAAAAATGGGAATAGGAAAGATATTTTCCACAACTATTGATGACCTCTTAAAAAGCAGTGGAAAAGCTGCCGGATCCACTGCATCCAAATCAGCATCTCAAGCAGCAACGCAAGGCACCGGCTTTTTAGCTAAAGTCAATAGAGGATTCAGAAATACACCTGTATTTTCAGCTGCAATACCTATAGCAATTGAAGTTCCAGCATTAATAGAAGCTTATAAAAATGGGGACTTTGGTGCTCAGTTAGGCAGGTCATTTTGCAGAGTGGGTATGGCAACCCTTGGTGGCTCTATTGCCATGGGATATGTTCCGGGAAAATCTGGTGCAAAATTTTTATCATGGTCCAATGCTAAAACTACCGGAGCAGGCCTAGCACTGAGTATAGGTGGAGACTGGGTTGGTAAGCAAATCGGTGATGGCATTTTTGGTAAATCAATAGCAGAACAAAAATCAGAAATGATGATGGGCCAACAACAATTGCAAACTTCTATGGTTCAGCAACAACAAGTTCAAGCGTCAATGGCTCAACAACAACACTCTCAAATAAGAAGTTACTTAGAGACAGGTAGTTGGAATTCGCCAGGTCTCAGCTTTTCATCACTACAGCCTGGAGGAGGCGGATATTCAATGGGTGGTTATCCACCAGGGCCGCCATATAGCCCAAATCCGGTTAGAGCCTTCTAACCTGCATTTGTCCTGAAAAATGGGCACATAAGCAAAAAATAAGTTTAATCCACCCCTCACTCCTCATATATCTCCATTCTTTATTGGACTGGTGCTACAGTGGCTTTATCAAAGCGCTAGCCCCTAAAGAGATAAAATAACATCACTATAAAAAAACTGCCTCTCTAAGTAATTGAGGCAGTTTTTCATAAATCTTTTTAATGTTTTGATTCAAATTGGTTGTTTGATTCAAAAAGAGTCTACTTCTTGTTAACTCTCTCTTTGAATGCTTTACCAGGAGAGAATGTAGGAACTGTTTTTTCAGGTATTTCAATTTCAGCACCAGTTTGTGGATTTCTACCAGTTCTGGCAGCTCTTTTTTTAGCTTGGAATGTACCAAAACCAACTAAAGTAACTTTTTTACCTTTAGCAACAGTTTTTTCTACAACTTCTAAAGTTACTTTTAAAATTTCAGCAACTTCTTTTTGAGTGTACTTAGCTTTTTTAGCTATCTCTTGTACTAATTCTTCCTTATTCATTTAAGTCTTACCTTTCAGAATTAACTTCATAACACGTAATATATTATAACGTATAGTTTTAAAATTGCAACTCCAGCTATCGAATTAATTTTAAAAAAATTTTTTTTTTAATCTACATAATTTATAGGTAACTTAGAGAGTATTTTTTTTATATAAGCTACGATGACTTATTTAGCCTATACCATTATTCAAGAGTTTCTAATTTTTGCTATAACATCGCTTTTTTTTCTTTTCTAGTACAATAATGTAAGTAAGTAATAAAATTTTTTATCTGTACACCTAAACTATTATGTAGGTAGCAAATTTTATTCACTAGACTATACTTTATACTGGGTATTACCCAAACAAAATAATTAAATTTTATAATTGTTATTGAAGTTAAGTTTAAAATAAAACTTTTTAATTAACATTTAAGAATCAAAGGAGATGAAAATGTCTAAAATCACAGGTAATCTAAATAAAGACTGGGAATTGCTTTTAAGTAAAATAAACAACATAGCAGTAAAAATGATACTAAAAAGCGTAGCTAAACCAATAGAGATATCTTCAGAAAAAATAGTTATATTGTTCAAAGATAAATCAATTGCTCAAAAAGCAGAAGCCTATGTTAACACACCAGCGTTCAAAGGCACAGTTCAAGATGTTTTCAATACAGTTCCAGAAGTACAAATCATCAAGGATTAAGTAATAAAAAAATATATATAAAGAATACTTTTATTTATAAACGTCAAAATCCCTTGAATATACTCTAGGCAATCTTACTCGGAGTCGGCAAGGGATTTCGTAGTTTATAGTATTTAACTTTTCCGCCCAAGAATCAATAGTTATAATCTCTTCCTCGTCCTTACCCAAGATAGTAATAACATCCCCGACTTTAATATCATTTAAATCAGTAATATCAAACATCATCTGATCCATAGTAATATTACCAATTTGAGGAACCTTAACTCCATTAATCAATCCATAAATTCTATTAGATAAATTTCTGGAAATCCCATCAGCATAACCTATAGGAATAGTAGCAACTTTAGTTATCGTCTTATCAGTAATATATTTATATCCATAACTCACACCCTCACCAGAATGCAACTCTTGAACATGAACAACCCGGCCTTTTACACTCATAAGCTGCTTTAAATTATTCTCAAACTCCACAGCTTTATCCAATGCTGGAGACAAGCCATAAATACCAATGCCAGCTCTTACCATATTACATTTAAAATCTTTATAACTTATCAAACCAGCTGTATTTAATATATGTATCAATAAATTCTTTTTCTCAGGTAGATTATCAATAACTTTAAGCCATTTTTTATTTTGCTCATAAGATATATTTTTATCTTCAGCACAAGGCAAATGAGTAAAAACACCTTCTAGTAAAATAAAATCCAATTCAGCCACAGACTTTATAAATTCAACGGCAATCTCGCAAGGAATGCCAATTCTATGCATGCCGGTATCTACTTTTATATGTATTTCAGGCTTAATTTTTAATTTTTCATAAGCATTGCGACAAGCTTCGATATGCTCCTTACTAAACACAGAAATTTGTATGCGATTTTCAACAGCCGCCTCCACAGACCATATAGGCACAGCCCCCAGAACAAGTATAGGTTTCTTGATGCCGGAATTACGCAGTTGTATTCCCTCATCTACTGATGCAACCCCAAACATATCAACTCCGCTAGCTTCAAGAGTAGGAGCAAGCATAGTTGCACCATGTCCGTATGCATCAGCCTTTACAACTGCCAAAAACTTATCATTTTCATCTATTAAACTTTTCAAAACTCTAATATTATGCTCAATACAAGATAGATTTATTTCTACCCAAGCATCTCTTCGTGTGTGCACAAAACCTGATCGTAAATTATTTATCATAAAAATCTTCTTATCTACTTATATATAGATATATTTTACCAAAAAATATAATTAAGTAATAATAGTAGATTACTTTGACAAGCTCTTTATAAACTTAAAAATTTCATCATTTTGCCAGCCAACTTCGCTGTGCTGACCATTTTTAGATATAAAAACTTTTGCCTTAGGATTTAACTTTCTAAGTTCTCTGGCCATAAAGCAAGGCACAGTCTTATCCTCTTCAGAATGCACAATTAACAAAGGAGATTTAATCTTGCCTATTTTAGCTTTAGTATCATACCTTTGGGTTAAAATCACTAACTTATAAGCAATATTTCTAAAAAATAAAAAAGCTTTTCCGTTAATCGGCTGCGAAGTAACAAACTTTCTCATATCATTCATAGAGGTAAAAGTCCCCTCAAGGATAACACCCTTAAAGTCAATCCTGGAAGCAACATCAGCAACCACAGCCCCACCCAGAGAATGTCCCCAAATAATAATATTGTCTTTTGTTATCCCAAGGTCTTCCAAATTTTTTATAGCTGCTTCTAAATCCTTATACAAGCCTTTTTCATTAGGCTTGCCTTCGCTTTTTCCAAACCCGCGATAGTCAAATAAATATACATTATAGTTTTCTTTAGCTAAAAAATTAACTTTTTTAAAAAAATGAGTAGCATTCCACGAATTTCCATGAGCAAAAAGAATCACAGGTGAATTTTTATCGCCTTTTATATGAAACATTTTCAAATGCTGCTGCTTACCATTTAAAAACTCATAAAATTCAAGCTTATTCTCCATTTCAACAGGAGGCTTTTTATAATCATCCGTGGGCTTATACATAACTAGTTTTTCGATTTGAAAAACATTTAAAATTAAAGCTGCAGCTGCAAATAGAACTAAAATCAATCCAACTGACTTAGTGCAAATATTAAGTAAAACATCTTTATTCTTATTATTAACGTTTTTGTTCATCCTGTACCTACCCCAACCCCAAGCAAGGGATATTATTATTTATTGGTATTGCTTTCGTTAGCTTACTCAAGCATTTTTCTATTAATTATTCAATCAAGTCAACTCTTCTTTGGTGACGTCCACCTTCAAATTCTGACTCTAACCATATTTTAACAATATCTTTAGCTAATTCAATACCAATTACCCTAGCCCCAAGGGTTAAAACATTTGCATTATTGTGTGTCCTGCTCATCTTAGCCGAGTAAGTGTCATGACAAGTTACAGCTTTGATATCTTTTACTTTGTTTGCAGCTATAGCCATTCCCAGCCCTGATCCACATAGCAAAATACCCCTGTCAAATTCACCAGAAATTACTTCCTTTGCAAGTTTTTGTGCAACAAGTGGATAGTCAACTGATTCACCGTTATAATTGCCAACATCACTACATTCATAATTATTTTCCAGCAAAAATTGTATGATATCTTGCTTCATCTCATAACCACCATGATCAGAACCAATAGCTATTCTTAATTTTGTCATTCTCTCCTCCTATAGTGTAGATTCTTTTTTTGCCTCGCTTTCCGTCGGCTTCGCCGACTCGCTCGGCCCTCAAAGTTTTAAGTAAAAATTTTTTATATTTTACTATAATTCTATATTAACAGCTCCTTGCCTTAAAATTTTCATATTATCAAATTCATCGACCATAACAACTGTAGACTCTTGTTCTTTTATATTTTGGTACTCAGGATTATAAATATAATCAACATAGTCACCAACAGAATTATAAACATCGTTATAATTAACACCAGCCGTCTGACCAGATAAATTAGCACTTGTAGTGGCAAGAACTTTCTCATCAACACACTGGCCTACCATTTCTCTATAAGGTAAAAAGTCAGGCACCCTAATTCCTACAGTGTTCATACCAGATGTAATATAATCAGGCACTTTATTACTTTTTGTCAAAACCAAAGTAAGCGCACCCGGAAAGTATTTTTCGATAATTTTTTCCGCACTTGGCGGAGCATTATTAATATACGGTAGTAAACTTTCAACATCATTTCCCAACAAAATAAGAGGTTTAGACTTATCGCGCCCTTTTAGATCATAGATTTTTTCAACAGCGCTAATATTGCTGATTCTGCATCCAACACCCCAGACAGTATCCGTAGGAAAGGATATTATCCCACCGTTTTTCTCTAAAATATTACGTATTTTATCAAATTCTTTAACACAATTATTCATAATGATGTAAACTTTTGTTTCTAATCAATTAAATTATAGGCTACTCTTTTCAGATATAGGCAATATTATTAATTTCAAAGCATTTGCATAATCTGAAATGTATTTTAGAGTGAATATATTCATGTTTATTTTATATTGACACTCGAACATATTTAATATACTTTGAAATTGAAACATAATCAAATAAAATTGATAAAGTTATGTGAAGGTATACGCGGGGCGTTGGCGCAGTTGGTAGCGCGCTTCAATGGCATTGAAGAGGCCACGAGTTCGAATCTCGTACGCTCCAGATTAATTTTTCAAATCTAAATTAAATATTTAATTTATGTAATATAATATTAATAGACAGAAACTCGTAAATTAAGGAGGAATAAGTGCCAACTATCAGTCAATTAGTGAGAAATGAAAAAGATAGAAAAAGACAAAAAGAAAAAACTAAATCTCCCGCATTAAAAGGATGTCCTCAACGACGCGGTGTATGTGTAAGGGTATACACAACCACTCCTAAAAAACCTAATTCAGCTTTAAGAAAAGTTGTAAAGGTAAAAGCAACCAGCGGTCATGAGGTTACAGTATATATTCCCGGCATCGGACATAACTTACAAGAGCACTCTGCTGTATTGTTCAGAGGCGGTAGGGTAAAAGATTTACCTGGTGTAAGATATCACATTATCCGTGGAACATTAGATACTTCAGGCGTAAAAGGTAGGGCGCAAGGCAGAAGTAAATACGGTACTAAAAGAGAAAAAGCGCAGAAAAAATAATATAAGAGGTAAATATAAGTATGTCACGTAGAAATAAACCAGCAAAAAGAGTACCGCTACCAGATCCTATTTACAATAGTGTAGATGTAGCGAAGTTTATAAATAGACTTATGAGAAGAGGAAAAAAGAGCCTTGCTGAAAGAATCTTTTACAACGCTTTAGAAAGAATTAAAGAAAGAATTAACGAAGATCCATTAGAAGTATTTAACCAAGCAATTAAAAATGCAACTCCTCTAATCGAAGTTAAAGCAAGAAGAATTGGTGGTACAACATACCAAGTTCCTGCTGAAGTAAGAGAAGACAGAGGCATAGCATTAAGTTCAATCTGGATTATTGAAGCGTCATTCAAAGGCAAAGGAAAATCTTTCACAGAGAAACTGGCTAATGCTTTAATTGATGCATACAATGGAGTAGGGGCTGCGGTAACCAATCGTGATAATACTCACAGAATGGCTGATGCAAATAAAGCTTTTGCACATTATAGGTATTAATAATGATGTACAAAATTAAATCTAACAGGTATAGGATTATGATTTTGTATGGCATTAAAATAGTAGTATAATTTTAATAAAATTCGTTGAAAAATTTTTCGCGAATTTATTTTAATATAAAATAAAAAAAATCCCTTAAGATCAAGGGTACGGGCTAGATGCTAACAAAGAAAAACACGTTCGTTTATCCCTACAAAAAAATTACAATTTTGTAAATTTTTAGTTACAAAAATAAAAAGTCTTCATTACAAGGAACAATTTAGAAAATTTTGACAACTTAAACATGAGGGCAGTAAAAAATTAAAAGAAGGGAACTTAAAAAGTGGCTAAAAAGACACCATTAAGTAAAATTAGAAATATAGGTATTGCGGCACACATTGACGCAGGCAAAACAACAACAACCGAAAGAATCTTATATTATACAGGCGTAAGCCATAAAATCGGTGAAGTACACGAAGGCACTTCTGTAACTGACTTTATGGATCAAGAAAGAGAACGCGGTATTACGATTACATCAGCAGCTGTAACAAGCTTCTGGAAAGATCACCAAGTTAATATCATTGATACACCCGGTCACGTTGACTTTACTATTGAAGTTGAAAGATCACTACGTGTATTAGATGGTGTAGTAGCTGTATTCTGTGCGGTAGGCGGTGTACAATCACAGTCTGAAACCGTATGGAGGCAGTCTAACAGATATCAAGTACCAAGAATGGTATTTGTTAATAAAATGGATAGAACCGGAGCAAACTTCTTAAGAGTAGTTGACCAAATCAAAACCAGACTACAAGGCAACGCTCATCCTATTCAATTACCAATAGGTTCAGAAGATCAATTGTCCGGTATTATTGATTTAGTAAGACAAAAAGCTTATATCTACAAAAACGATATAGGTACAGATATTGAAGAAACAGAAATTCCTGCTGACTATAAAGAGCAGGCTAAAGAATACAGAGAAGCTTTAGTAGAAGCTGTATCTGAAGTTGACGATGAATTAATGATGAAATACCTTGAAGGCGAAGAAATTTCTGAAGAAGAATTAATGAAAGGTATTAGAATCGCAACAATTCAAAATAAAGTTATTCCTGTAACCTGTGGTTCTGCATTCAAGAACAAAGGCGTTCAGTTATTGTTAGATGCAGTAATCGACTATATGCCGGCACCAATTGATGTTCCAGCTATTAAAGGTATCGACAAAGCCGGTGTAGAAACAGAAAGAAAAAGCTCACCTGACGAACCATTTGCAGCATTGGCATTTAAAATTATGACAGACCCTTATGTAGGTAGATTAACCTTCATTAGGGTGTATAGTGGTGTTCTAAAAGCTGGTAGTTACGTATTAAACGCAACAACCGGAAAAAAAGAAAGAATTAGCCGTATTGTTCAAATGCAAGCTGATTCAAGAACAGAAGTACCTGAAATTTCAGCAGGTGACTTAGCTGCTATTGTTGGCTTAAAAGAAGCAACAACAGGTGATTCTCTTACAGATGAAGCACATCCTGTAATATTAGAATCTATAGAATTCCCAGAGCCTGTAATCTCTGTAGCGATTGAGCCAAAAACAAAAGCTGACCAAGACAAACTAACAGTAGGTCTTAGCAAACTTGCTGATGAAGATCCATCCTTTAAAGTAAAAATTGACCAAGAAACCGGTCAAACAATTATTTCAGGTATGGGCGAACTTCACTTAGAAATTATCGTAGATAGACTACTAAGAGAATTTAAAGTTGGTGCAAACGTAGGTAAACCTCAGGTTGCTTACAGAGAAACTATCAATAAAGAAGTTGATGTAGAAGGTAAATTCGTAAGACAGTCCGGCGGTCGTGGTCAATACGGTCACGTTAAGCTTAAAGTTGCACCTCTTGGTGAAGGCGGCGGATTCGTATTCGAGAACAAAATCGTTGGTGGTGTTGTTCCTAGAGAATACATTCCTGCAGTACAAAAAGGTATAGAAGAAGCTCTTGCCGGTGGTATCATCGCAGGATACGAAGTTATCGATGTTAAAGCTACTCTTTACGATGGAAGCTACCACGATGTAGATAGTAGTGAAATGGCATTTAAAGTTGCAGGAAGCATGGCAATCAAAGATGGTGTTAAAAAAGCTGATCCTACAATTTTAGAGCCTATGATGAAAGTAGAAATTGAAGTACCGGATGAGTATCTTGGTGATGTAATAGGCGACCTCTCCAGCCGAAGAGGACGTGTAGAAGGTATGGAAATGATTGAAGGCACAAATATTCAAAAAGTTAGTGCTCTAGTACCTCTCTCAGAAATGTTCGGTTATGCTACAGATATACGTAGTAAAACTCAGGGTCGTGGAACATTCAGTATGGAATTCTCCAAATACGAGCCTGTTCCTAACAACATTGCTGAAGAAATCATCGGTAAATGTTCAGTTTAAACTAAACGACATATATATAAAATTAAAAGGAGTTATCGCAAAGATAGCTCCTTTTTAAATGTAAAAAAATCTTTTGTATCTACCCCCTTCCCCCCTAGCAAGGGGGAGATTCTTTTTTTGCCTCGCTTTCCGTCGGCAAAGCCGACTCGCTCGGCATTAAAATTTATCCGCGTGAAAAACACTGATCAAGCTCCATCAATGTCATTATATGACATCAACAATTTAAGTGTACATCTAAAGTCAATCGATGACTAAACCATAAACTATAAAAGGTGGCGAATGCCACCCCAAATAAAAAGAGGTGACATTGTCACCCGGTTGTGTATAAGCTATGAGGTATATTAAGGTATTAAGGTATATTATGAGGTATTTTTTCGCAATTCTGTTT
>JANQFW010000014.1 GCA_028277625.1 Candidatus Gastranaerophilales bacterium
CAGATTGGTATAACCGCTGTACATTGCCTTAAATTCAACATCAGTGGATAAAAGGCTTTTAAACTCTATAGTATCTGTGCCTGCTGTATCTTGGATGTAATCTTGACCGAATCCAGAATTGTAAATATATGTGTCATTGCCGGTATCACCGTATAGAGAATCATTACCATCGCCACCAATTAAGGTATCGTTGCCTGCATATGAATAAAGATAGTCATTATCAGCACCACCATCAAGTGAGTCATCACCAGTAGACGAGTAAATGTGGTCAATTCCAGCTCTTCCATAAATAATTTTGTTTCCAGCTGATCTTGAATGCAGCCTGTCATTGCCGGCACCACCATCTATAGTGTCATCGCCTCCGTAGCCAAAAACATAGTCATTGCCGCCAAGGGCCTGTATACTATCATCAAAGTTACTTGAATAAATGCTATCGTTGTTTTCTGTTCCCACAATTGGGTTGGGTAGCTGATTAATGACATTAGCTGCCAGTAGTTCTGAACCATCTTTGAACACAAATTTTTCAATTCCAAAGTCAGTTGAGACTACACCGGATTCAAAAAATCTTTGGACTGTTACCTGATGGCCTGTGTTTTTTACTCTTATAAGTAAATCAGTATTGTTGGTATAATTGCTATATTTAGCTTCAAACTCCAGATCAGAGAGGTTATAGTCAGTAAATTTAACTATATCTGTGCCTGCACTGTCTAAAAGTTTGTCTTGGCCAAAGTCAGTGTTAAATACATAAGTATCATTGCCGCTTAAGCCTATTAAATTATCATTATCTGCACCACCGTTTATGGTATCATCATCAGCACCGGAGTATATATAGTCGTTACCTTCTCCACCGTTGATAGATGCGTTACCTTCGTATGTGGTGATATTGTCATCGCCACTACCACCATTAATTACATCGTTGCCTTTGTAGCTTGCTATATTATCATTGCCTGTGCCACCATTTATTGTGTCGTTTCCGGCAGTTGATTGTATAAGGTCATTACCTTCACCACCATCTATAGAATCATTACCTTCGTATGAATAAATATAATCTCTACCTGCATAGCCTTGTATGGTGTCATTAAAGTCGCTTGTGTGTATAGTGTCATTTTCTGTAGTGCCAACTATTGAATTATTCAAAAGTCCTACAATTTGCGAATCTAGCACTTCCGTTCCATCTTGGAATACGAATTTTTCTATTCCATATGCAGATGATATGCTTGTGCCTTCAAAAAATCGTTGAATTTTTATACTATCAGCAGTTGTTTTCACATTTATTATTAAATCTGTGTAATTGCCATAACTGCTATCTTTTACTACAAATTCAACGTCGCTTTTAAATAGTGTAGCAAAAGATATTGTATCATTGCCTGCTGTATCGTTAATAACATCTTGGCCAAATCCACTGTTGAACACATAAGTATCATTGCCTGTGTTGCCATATAGATTATCGTTACCGGTTCCACCATCTATACTATCATTTCCAACACCGGCATAAATGTTATCATTCCCGGCGCCACCGCTTATGGTATCTGCCCCTGCATATGCATAAATATTGTCATTCGCAGCAGTACCGGGAAGGCTATCGTTATTAACTGTACCAGTAATTGTTGCCATGTTTATCGATCTCCTCTTACCTTTTTAATTATAGTTAACCAATATATTTAATATTAAACATAAGTTCTTTTCAATTTGCATATGCTGATTGTTTTAATAAATTAAACTTGATGCAAAAAACATTAAAATTATAAAATTATAAATTTATAAAATTTGTAAACACAAAGGGCTATTCATAATAAGTTGGTTTGCGGTATACTATTTAGGAATATATAATATTTTCGATTTACCCGGATATAAAAAAGATAGATAAATAATGCATTCTATAACATTAAACAAGAACCTGTCTCGCATAGGCAATTTTGTACAGGCTTACATGAGCTTATTTATTTTTGGTGCTTACCTATTATCGGTTTTTGTACCTCAAATTGGTATATATTTTACAAAAACAGATTTAGTGGATATACACACTGAAGCTGGTGGCTTTGCTTTAAACGTGCCCATGATTAGTTTAAGCATAATATTATTTAATGCAGTGCTTTGCATTAAGATGAATGAATTAAAAAAAGTAAATACATATTTGCCTATAATATTTTTGGCGTTGTCAGCTAATTTTTTGATGGCATTAGCTTATATGTTATTTATTAGGCATTTCTTCGGTTCTGTCTTGTCAGTGGAGATTTTGCAGCATGTGATAATTGCAATAGCAATACTTTCTGCGGTACCTATTGCCGGGACTGCATCAGCTTGGACACAATCTGTAAAGGGTAATGTTTCAATTACACTTGGTATGATACTGTTAAGCACTATAATGTGCCCGTTTTATACACCTATAATTTTTAAAATATTTTCTGGCTTTACAAATTCTGTGTTTAGTGAAAAACTATTGAATTTGACTGCTAACGGAAACACAAATATTTTTCTTATGCTGGTTATCTTTGCGCCGGTGCTTTTTGGGTTGATAACTTATGCTGTTATTAATAAAAAGTTATTAAAAAAGCTTTGCCCTTTAATTAAAGTGACAAATCAGACATGCCTGCTTGTACTATGTTATTCTAATGCATCAGTTGTTTTGCCGGATAAAATTTTAGGCAATCCTAATATCTATGACCTAAGCGTAACTTTTACGTTTGCAACCATCTTTACATTTTTAACTTTTATGGTTGGTTGGGTACTTTCCAGGTTGATCCATTTGACTGTTAGGGATGAAATGTCGTTAATGTTCTCTGAGGGGTTAAAAAACATTGGTGCGGCGATGGTCTTGGCATCATTCGGATTTCCTGAGTATAAAAACGTTACTTTGTTTATAATATTTTTTGCTTTGACGCAGCAATTAGTGGCAAGTTATGTAAAGCCTTTTGAACTTTTTTTGCTGGAAAAAAAGCATAAAAGACAGCTAGCTGCCTACTGCAACAAAGGAACCGGCGCTTCTTTAGAATGAGCCGGTAAATTTATTCACAATTATTTATTAGTCTGTCAACATCCTGAATTGTAAATCTTCCAAAAAACTCGTCATTGATACCAATTACAGGTGCAGTAGAACATGCCTTAAGGCATGCAACACTTTCGAGTGTGAATTTTCTATCTTCTGTTGTGCCTGTATTTTGTAGGTTTAGCACTGACTTTAAGTGTTCTAATATTTTATCAGAGCCTTTGGCATGACATGCCCTTCCTCTGCAGACTTTTATAATGTTCTTTCCAACCGGTTTTAATTTAAATTGATTATAAAAGCTGGCTACCCCTAAAATTCTTTTAAAAGGTAGATTTAAATAATTTGAAACTATGATTAGGTTTTCTCTGCTCAAATATCCAAATTCATTTTGGATGTCGCGAAGTATTGGTATTAAATTCCGGGCTTTAGCTTGAGGATATTTAACCAGAACTTTTTTAATTTCAGCTGAGTAATTGCTTATTTTATTTATATTTCCCGGGTATAAAATTCTCTTTGAATTTTTCATGTTTTTTATTAACTCCTAAAATTCAAAGAAATAATAAAGTATAAAATCGTAGAAAGCAGGTATTTTGCCTGCCTCCCACGATTTTATTATGAATAATTATTCAATTTCGCTTAATTTTCTATGTCCGCGGCTAACTGCACTAACTACATCAGCCATAGATTCAAATTGGCTATCTTCTTCAATTTCTCTTAGCACATCTCTTAATGGGGCAGGATTGCCTTTTTTCCATTCAATTTGCTTTTCGCCATATCTTTCGATAAGATCTTGTTTTGTCATAGGAAAGTCAACACCACCTAGTGCATTACTAACTGACGCAATACCATAAGCGTGACTTTGTTGTCCTTTGTTTTCCCCTTTTTTACGCATAGCTTTATCTCCTTTGGCCTTAAACCGTTATCTTTATAGACAATAGGTATCCTAAACTTACATATATATCATATTTATGAAAATATAATATTCTTTTTTCTTTAGTAATAAACAATTAAGCCTAAAATGTTTTCCTAAATTCAACTTGGTTTTAGTATAAATATTTTTTCTGCTTAATATATTGGTAAATCAGCTAGAAATACAGGGCAATATTCAAGTGCAATCCAAAGCACCCAAATGTAAGTTTAGCCGGAGAAGAATTATATGTAATGTTTTATTATGCTAAAAGATTAATTAGCCATGTTTCTAATGAGTTCTTGCTTTACCCTAAATAAAAGTATTTGTTCAACTTCCTCAATAACCAATTAGTCTCCCATTGCTTTAACAATAAGTCTTTTTTTTCTTTGCCCGTCAAACTCAGCATAATAAATCTGCTGCCATGGTCCAAGGTCTAGCTTGCCGTTAGTTACCGGCACAATAACTTCGTGACCCAGCATAAGACTTTTAAGGTGGCTATCGCCGTTTGTTTCTCCGGTTTGATGATGGTTATAGTTTATATCAAAGGGTGCTATGCACTCAAGCCATTCGTCTATATCTTGAATTAGTCCACTTTCTGCATCGTTGACATAAACACCTGCTGTAATATGCATTGCAGAAACTAAAATCATACCTTCTTTGATTTTGCTTGCTTTTAAAATATCATCTACTTGATTTGTAATATTGATATACTCTCTATGATTTTTGGTATTGAACCATAAATATTCTGTGTGATACTTCAAAATGCCCCTCCTTTATAAAAAAAAACAATTTATATTTCTTAAAATTCAAGCAATTATACTTAATTTACCATTAAAACAAACCGTTTATATAATAGTGGGCATAAAAATCAACCGTAAGGAGTATTGAATGAACTCAAAGGATAGAAAACAAAGGGAAATATATTCTAATGAAATCAGGGCACTGCTAAAAGATGCTGAAAATTTGAAAAAGCAGCAAGACAAAGTGGTTGATTATTTTAAAAATACGTGTTTAAAGTTATCTAATAATAACTAATTTATTATTAGACAAAGATATTTAAATTTTAAAATGCCATCGCAAGATGGTATTTTTTTTTTAATAAGCAATTTTTTTTCTGTTTGTATTTTTTCTGTGTGTATAATAAATTAAACTTCAATTCAAATCGTTTGTATGAGTCAGGTAAAAAGACACTTGTCCGCAGGCAAGTTTTATGCAATAAAAGAGCTGCTAAAAGAATGTCAAGATGAAGGGCACAAGGAAGACTAAGATAGCATGTTTACAAAAAAAACTTAGATATGATCAGAAGCATGCATTTACAAGGAAAACACCAATTGAGATTCAATGGTTGCAACGCTTCAAGACCTAAAAGTAGTCGAAATAGTCCTTTTAGGGAAAAAGATACTCTTACGAGCGTCAATAAAGAAAAAGTTAGAGAATACATAGGTCAAATTGCAAAAGAGTATTTTTCATATAGAAATGCTAATTATCCTAAAGGGCTATATGAACCCTTACCTTTCTATTCTTCTAATTTGCCGGCGATAACAAGCAAGGGCAAAGCTTATGATGAGAATAACATCATGAGAGTAAGCGATCAGGGAAACTTCCATTATAGATTTCCAGGAGAAAAGGCAAAAAATATAGAAGTTAAACATGTACTTTCTCTAAATGTGTACCCTTCTGAGAAGTTAATAGAGGAACTGGACAAGTTTTCTTTAAATGAAAAAAATCTGTTTTATAAAACACCAGATAAACAAGAAGACTGGTTCAAAATGCATGATCCTGTAACGATGTATTTTGCGAATAAACCTACTGATGAGCAGATAGCTGACCTTAAAAAGTTTGTTTCGCCTTATATAAGGGAAAATGAAGCCAAAAAAGACGTTTTACTTGGTGAGCAAATTGCAAATGGAATGGCTATACTTAAATATCCTTCAATTGTTGATGTGCAAAAGATAAAAGATGATGCAAGAAAATTAGATACTCTTTTATCAAAGGCGATAGAAGTGTTAGAAGAAAGAAAAGGTTGTTTTTCTGCCGGTGCTTTTTATCTTTTGGAAAAAAGGGTAAACTCAATGCAAAAACCTTTAGATATTAATGCATAGTCTAAGATAACAAGCGCATCTAAGTCTTATGATGACTTAGGTGAAGTAATTTTGAATATGATAAAATTAAATAATTATAAAACTAGTCAATAAAAAATAAAACCAAAGAATTTACGGATTAATTTAGAGGAGAATAACATGCAAGATTTATGGACTAAGTACGCTAAAGTACTGGTGGAATACTCTGTTGATGTGCAAGAGGGAGACCATGTAATTATAAAGGGTGAAGCTAACGCACAGCCTCTAATGCTGGCAGTCTACAAGGAAGTACTAAAAAAAGGCGGCTTTCCGATACCAAGAGTTATACTCGACGGTGCAGGTGAGGCTTATATTAAATTGGCCTCTGACAAGCAGCTTGAGCATTTAGACCCTTTTGTCAAGCTTGAATATGATAAAGCTGATAAAATGATATCTATACATGCCCCAACAAATGTAAAAAGCATGGCAAAGTCAGATACCAAAAAGCAAGCAAAACGCTCATCTGCAACAAAAGAATTATCAAGCAAACTTTTACAAAGGTCAGCTGACGGTAATCTGAAGTGGGTAATATGTAATTTTCCTACAAATGCCCTTGCTCAAGAAGGAAAAATGTCTCTTGAGGAGTACCATGAGTTTTTAGTTAATGCTTGTTACCTTAATCTTGATGATCCTTGCTCGAAATGGAAAGAGATTGGCAAGCAGCAGCAAGAATATGTTGAAAAACTGAATAAAATGGAAAAATTTAGAATTGTTGGAGAAAAAACCGATCTAACACTTTCAACCAAGGGTAGAACCTGGGTAAACTGTCAAGGTACTTTTAATTTCCCTGATGGTGAAATTTTTACTTCTCCAGTTGAAGATTCTGCTGAGGGTGAGATTTATTTTGATTTTCCTGCAATTTACAGAGGAAACGAAGCCAGCGGCATACATGTTAAATTTGAAAAAGGTAAAGTAGTACATGCCACCGCAGAAAAAGGCGAGGATTTCTTTTTAAGTATGATAAACCAAGACGAAGGTGCAAGATTCTTAGGTGAATTTGCAATAGGGACCAATGATATGATTCAAGAGATCACCGGTGATATTTTATTTGACGAAAAAATCGGTGGATCTATTCACTTGGCTCTTGGTGCATCTTATCCTGAGACAGGCGGTAAAAATCAATCGGGGCTGCACTGGGATATAATCAAAAATATGAAAAACGGCGGTCGGATTTATGGCGACGATAAATTAATTTATGAAAACGGTAAAATATTAATATAAAATCAATTAAAAATACTTTAATCAAGAATAATTGTAAAATTTCGATCTTGCTCTTCTCCGTAATTTAACAGGTAAGAAGAGCTTCTTTCTTTGCTTAATTCCTGAAGGTTTTCGATTTTGAGCGGTATTAATTTAGAAATAATTTTAATTTTTTCTCCAATGTCGATACTAAGGCGCCTGTAGCTTAGTGGGTATTCAACCAGAGCTGGAGTGCTGACATTTATCACGTTTTTGTACATTTTAAGCTTGGTTGCGTGATAATGGCCGCTTAAGTATAATATTTTTTTCTGAGAGTCAGTCATTACTTTAAGCAGGTCTTGTTGGTTTAAAATCCTGTGAGATTTACTTTTGAAGGGTTCTAGTACCGGAAAATGGCAAGAAATTATGAACAATTTTATATTTGGCTCTTGTAGCTCTTCTTTTAGCCAGTTTAGCTGTTTTTTAGGAAGTCTGCCATTTGCGGTGATTTTGCCATCTATTACGCCATCTAGCACAATTACTTTTATTTCATCATTCGGCAAAAAAGAATAGTAGGATTTTTTGGGTTTAATATGCTTATTATTTTCATTTAGGATAGACAAATATTTTTTCTTAGTTAGTTCACCGGAAATAGCAATGTCATGATTGCCAAATACCCAGTACCAAGGAAATTTTAATTGATTAGTAATTTCTATAAACTTATCTAATTTCTTTTTTCCGGGTGTATTTATCATATCGCCCGAAAATAAGATCAAGTCGGTGTTTTCGCTGTTATTTATTTGGTTTACAGCCTTTTTTAAGATTTCTTGAGAGTAGCTGTAAAGTCTGGAAAACCTAGGGTTATCCTCAATGTTCATATCCAAGTGAACGTCACTAATATGTATCACTCGTAGGCTTTTTGCCAAGACTTGAACATTAAAAATAAAAAACAATAAAATAATTACTAATATTCTTTTCATTTCTGCCCTTTATTGTTGTATCTGCACCATACAAGGGAAATTTCTTTTTTTATTTATTATATATATTTTTGCATAATTTGTAAAATGTTTCCTCATTAAAATGTTTAACCAATGTATTTTTTAAACATTTTATTACAAATTATAAAGTTATATTTTTTGCCGATAATAAATAAATTTTAATAATGAAACATTTAATTTTTATCTATTGGGGTAATAAAAAAATCTATTGCCATAAAAATTTTAATAACTCGGAGGAAATTTTTATTATTACCATCTTTTATACAAATGTGATCTATACAAGCAAAATTAATTTTAGAAAATCTAAAATCCTCACTTAACTTATAAGATGTATAGAAAATTATACCTCATAGCTCGAAACTCTTACTCATGCAGTACCCGATACTGCATTTTTTTTAGCGATTCATTTAATTTTTTTGTATTCTTTTAAGATATGAAAAATTATGTTAAAAAAATTTTAATACTAGCTCATATTTATGGTAAAAATAATATATATTAACTCTAAAAAGAGTCTTATAAAAATACCTTGGGGGCAATGTCAGGTAATGAATTTAGTCGATATTATATGTAATTTTGTATCTATATCTATATTTGTGAGCTTGGTCTATTATGTTTTTAATGAGCTTTATATTTTAAATAATGCTCATAAAGGCAAATTTTACGATATACATAAGGCCAATGCTCCAGGTCGTCCGGAACAAAATATTAATGTAATAGTTTATGCGCATAATAATGAAAATACTATTGTGCAACTTATTGATTCATTAAAAAAGCAGGATTATAGTTCAGATAGGTATATAATTAACGTAATACTTGATAACTGTTGTGATGACAGTGCAAAATATCTAGAGATAGTTGGTGGTACAAGAATTTGGAGAATCAATACATCTACACAGCCGGTTGGTAAATTTAAAGCTGTAGTTTGGCTTTTGGAAAGAATTATGTCTAGTGAAAACAGTAATTCTTTTGTAGTTGTAGATGCAGATACAATAACTGAAAAAGACTTTTTAAATAAGATTAACTCAGTACTTTTTGATACACCGGTCGTAATCGGAGACGTACAGCCTTTAAATTGTTCCCCAAATATATTTTCTAAATTTGAATATTTAAATTATTTCTCAGGAACAAGGCTTATTAATCTCGGTCGTACACATTTAAAACTTGGAAATATCATTGATGCGCCTGTTTTTGCAATTAGGCAAGAAGTGCTTGAGAAAATTAAGTTCAACAGAAAAGAGCAAGACTTTGAAGAGTATTTTTATTCTTTAAAACTACTTGATAATGGCATTAATGTAATTTTTTCTTCGCGAGTAGCAGTATATAAGTTCTTTAACGAAAATATTTTAGACGTAGCAAAGACCATATATAACAGAAGGCTAAAGCGCTTTGTTACATTCAGAAATAACCTTCCTGTATTATTCTTTAATAGTAATCTTAGATTGAAAGAGCTTACTCTTTCTATGATTGATCCCGGGACAATTACAAAACTGTTAGCATTAAGCTTTTTAGTGTTTGTGTCAAATAATTATAATATACTATTTAGCAATATTATTTCTGATAAAATCCTATATATCTTATTGGGGCTAGTGCTTATTAAAAGTTTATCAGCATTGTTAACAGCTGGTATTCTTAAGGTCGGTTTAAAGTCTATATTTTTACTAGGTTTTTATACGCCGTTTATTTATCTGTTTTCGGTGTTAGTTGGCTTTAAGCAAGAAAAAGCCGGTGAATTGGAAACTAAAGGCAAGAGTAATCTAGCATTAAAAAATAATGATCCTGAAAGATGTTTTATAGAGACTACTGTAACAAACGGGAAAAATGAAATTCCTTGCAAGTTAGAGATAGTTCAGTATAACAATAATACTCAGGTTATCTTTATGTTTAAAGATAAAAAACTAACTTCCGGTAAGCAGCCTAGAGTTGACTATGCTATGGAAGAAGTTATGGAAAAGTTGAAAAAACACGGATTTGTACTTAAGACTTGCTTAAACTGCGGATACTTTAGGTTTAATGAAGCAATTGCATCTCGACACAACGGTGCTAAAGGCTATTGCCTGTATGAAAATATTGATAGTGGCTCGCGTATAAAACATTTAAGTTCTATATGGAACAGTTGCGAAAATATTATTCCTTCTCAAGCAAGGTCTGCTATATTCCAAAAGTTAAGCATTGATTGATTATAATTATTCATTCCTCACAAAGCTTTAGTATTTGAGGCTGAACATTTGAAGGAAGCTCACCATTATCGCTTTTTTTAACAGCTAAATTTGTAAACTTAATGAATTTAGCCTTTTCTAACTCTTTTTCAGCTAAAAATGCTTCGGTATAAGTATCAGCGTCCTTAGTAGATTTTCTTGTACTTTTAATTTCTTCTAACACCTTTGAAAAGATAGTCTTAGCAATAGGATTTCCTTCTGCATCAGCGACTATATTTTCTGTAGTGGCAAAATCGCCTTTCTTTAATGCAATATCTTTTAAGGTTAGTATAGTGCATCGTTTTGTCAACTCATTATCATCATTAAGACCATCTACTAAAATAGGGAAAAGTTCATTAACCATATTATCATTTTGAGTATTAGCTACTGTAACTCCCGAAAATTCAATTGAAAATCTTTTAATATTGTGATCTTCGTTACTTATACCTTTCTCTTTAGCAATTTTAACAGCCTGCGCTAGGAGTTCATCATTTTTAGTACTTGAGGCTATCTGGTATAAGGCTTCATATGCATTCTCTTTTTCAAGCCAAAAGCCTGAATTGATATTATTCTTGATTAAGTAATCAACAGCGTCTTTTTTTAGAGTAGGATTCTTAGTTTTTGACCCAATTTTACCAATTGCCATAACTGCAAACTGGACTGTGGCGTTCTCCGGGTTAAAGCCTTTATCAATAATAAGATCATACAATTCACGTTGTTTTTTTTCGTCTTTACTATTAGCAGCTATCTCACCTAGTGCGCTAATTGTGTTATTTAGTAATCCTTTGTCAGTTTTATTGGAAAAATTTTCTTTTAATTTATCTAAACAGTGTTTTTTTACTGCATCGCTGTCTTCATCATTAAACCTGCTTGCCGCAATATATATCTTTCCTAACTGCAGTGGGTTTAGCTTTTTTGACTCCATTTCTTTTACGAGCGCAGAATCTTTCCCGGTAAAAGTTATCAGCTGCTTGTTTAAACTAGCTCTTTGCTCAATAAAAATGCTTCCTGATATGATTTTATTTATCTGCAAAGTATTTTTATCACTTGAATTTTTTTTATTGCTTTTGCTTTGAAATTCAAAGCGATTGGTTATTATAGGTATTTTAGTAATCATTATTTTTCTTTCCGTTTAGATTATACATGCCATTTTATTCAGGTAATAATTTTGTATTTATTAAAATTTAAAATTTAAGTAAAAGATATTTACTAAAATACTATAAATTGAAGATTTTATCAATTTTGCTGCTAAAAAATAAATCGTTAACAGACAAAAAGCACCCCATCACGGAGTACCTTTTGTGTAAGAATTATAATATATAAGTCTATGTGCGTGGTTCTGCGACTTTTTCTACATTAACTTTGCCGGCAAGTTCTGAAAGTTTGTGTGATGAGTCGTGAACGTACTCCTTGAGAGAATTCTGCATTTTGAACTGATCTGCGTTCTTTAAGATGAATTCAAGGCGTGCATTGAATAAACTTACATCATACTGCTTTGCATGCTCGGATATTAGGTTATGATCCCAGCTTGTAGCGTCACATTCTTCTATAGCTTTGTTTAAATCTTGTGTTGTTTGACTGTTAAACAAAATGCCAGTTTGTCTATCTATAACAATATCTTGAGCTCCACCACCATTGAAGGCAATAACTGGTTTTCCTGCAGATTGAGCTTCTACCATAACAATTCCAAAGTCTTCTTTTCCCGGGAATACGAAGCCTCTACAGTTATTCATATGTTTTTTTACTTCTTCGTCAGATATTCGGCCGAGTAATTGCACATTAGGCTTGGCTTTTGCTTTTAGTTTATCGAATTCTGCTCCGCTGCCGGCAATTACTAGTTTTTTACCGGACTCGTTGAATGCGTCAACTGCAAGTTCAAATCCTTTGTAAGCAACTAGTCTGCCTAGCATGAAGTAATAATCACCAGTGCTTTCGTAGTTGAATTTATCTGTGTTTACCGGAGGAAAGAGAATTTCTGAGTCTCTGTTGTAGAATTTTTTAATTCTAAGTGCAGTGTAGTTTGAATTTGCCAAGAAATGATCAACTCTATTTGCAGTAATAACATCCCAGGTTCTTATAAATTGAGAAACTGCTGCTACTCCAAGTCTGCTAAACGAATTAAAACCATTTAAATCTGAGTATGTCCAGAATAAATCCCAGATATATCTTGCCGGAGAGTGGCAATAACAGATATGCGTAGCTTCTGGCTTTGTTATAATACCCTTTGCCACAGAATGATGAGATGAAAAAACTACATCATATTTTTGCATATTCAGGTATTCCACCGCTAAAGGCATTAATGGAAAATAGGCTTTGTATATCTTCTTTGCACAGGGCAAATTTTGTATAAAAGTAGTATCAATGTGCAAATTCTTGTATTTTGCAGGTAAAATATCTCTATTAATTATAGTTGCATAAATATCAGCTTGAGGAAAAGTATCTATTGCATTGAACACAATGCTTTCAGCTCCACCGACTCCTCCACAAATTTGATCCGATACAATTGCTATTTTTTTATCTGCTGTCATTATTCTTTCCTTATTACTAGAAATTAAAATCAATATATGCTTTAATTTTTTTAATTGTCTTTTAGTAAATTAATACCATTAAAAAAAATTGTTTTGGGTGTTTTATGAAAAAATTGAAACGAATTTTAATAATTTTTACTAGTTCATTTATATTTTTTGTCCTTTTATGTGTAATGTTTTTTGGTGATTTTAATACATTCTCTAAGTATAAAAGCGCTAATGATTGGTTTAAGAAACATTACGGGGGCGTTATTATTAATAAAACCAGTCATAATATAGTTATTAAGCACTGGATAAATGAAGTCGTTCTCCCTCCCGGTATGTCGAGCCGTGATGTTGGTATATTTGACGCTGATTTTTTGGCGATTAAAAACAAAACTATGTTTAAAAATCAGATATACACTGAGGGCGATATTAAACTTTGTGACTTTGCCAGCTTTGAAGTTAAAGAAAAAAATGAAGAATCTATTGACTATGTTGACTATTCATTTGGTTATACTTTTTGTAAATTGTTTCTTTTTATAACTGAATTTAAAAAAGTTGATCACTAAGCAAAAAGTCAAATTTACTTAATCGCTTGATTATAAATATTCATGAGTTTCTTGTAGTGAACATCGGGGCTGTAAACCTGCTCAACTTTTTGTCTGGCATTTTTACCCAGTTCTTTTACGAGTTCGGGATTGTTATTTAGCTTGTTTATCGCTTGTGTTAGTTCTTCTAAATTATCAACAGGGACTAAAAGCCCGTTTTGATTGTTGTCTATTATCTTTGCAATTCCTCCTATCTCTGTACCGATTACCGGTTTTCCATATCTGAATGCTTCTATTATTATTAGGCCAAACATTTCAAATGCAGTGCTGGGCACTATGGTTGCTATACAGTTTTTATATTCATTCTCCAGCTCTTCACCTGACTTGTAGCCTAGTAATTTAATATTTTTTAGATTAAGCCTATTTATTTCATTTTTAATATTTTCTTCTTCTTCGCCTTTGCCAACAATATGTAGTTCAACATTAGGAAGATTTTTCATGGCATTGACGAGCGTGATAATGCCCTTTTCTTTTGAGAGCCTACCAACGTATAGGAAGTAGTTTTTGTTATCATAGTTTGGCGTTGTATCTATGTCTATGAAGTGTTCTAGTACGACTAGTTTGGACGCAGGGATTTTTGCTTTTAGCGCGAGTTCCCTTATTGCTTCTGTCGGGCAAATAAAATAAGATATTTTATCGTACAACCTGTGGAACCTTCTGTATGTAAATTCCATTGCCGCTATAACACTTTTTAATAGGTCATTTTGAAAGCAATTATTGATTATGCAATGAATAGCATTGCCGTTTATGCAGTCGTGCGTGTGGCAATAGTTTTGATTTTTTTTGATGAAGGTTATTGCCGGGCATAACAAGCCACAGTCGTGCATAGTCATAACTACTGGAATCTTCTGCTTGTAGCATGTGTTTAGCACTGAAGGTGTTAAATTGTAAATTAAACAGTTATTGTGTACTACATCGGGTTTTATTTCTTTTAACAGTAAGCTTAAGTTTTTTTCTGCTTCAACATTGTAAAAAGATTTTGGTAATGTATTTAGCTTTTTTACTGCTGAGAATTTTGAAAAATTTATATATTCAGTAAAGTATTTAGAGTATTCATAATCATCTACTGTATAAGGCTTTCTATCAGTGCAAAAAAAGTGCACTTTATCTCCTTTTTCCTGTAAGAGTTCAGCAGTGCGGAACATAACTTTTTCTGCACCGCCAAATTCTGTGAAAAAGTTATTCAGAAACAATACTTCCATCTATTTTCACCTTTTTAAATGTATTTATTAATTTAAGATCCCTTCGAACATTTTTTTGTATTCGTCAGTCATTTCTTGATATTTTTGGTTTACTATTGCGCTTTCTTTTTTTTCTTTTTCGGCTAGGGATAAAAGTTCTGCTAAATTGTTTGCTAAACTACTGCTTTTTAATTCATCAACTTTTAAAATAATTGAGTTATCATTCATGTCTTTTACGACATTGTTGATTTTTTGTTTAGAATAATTGCTTGAATATACCCCTAAAACCGGCAAGCTTGAAAGGCTTAAGATTACATTAAAATGATATGCAAAGCCCATACCTACCTGAGAACTGAGCAGTTTAGCAATAAATTTATCAAATCCTATCTTGTAAGGATTGTACACAGATATAGAATCTTGAATATTTTTGTTAAACAGCTTTACTAGTCTGGAGTCATCCGGCCCCGGTAATTCTCCGAATGCAAAGAAGTTTAGTTTGTAGCCATTGTCTTTAAAGTATCCAACTACTTCTGTTAGATTGTCAATGTAATCAGCATAATCGTGATAATGGAAATCTTTAAAGTTAAATGAGAATGCTTTTTCATTATCAGTTTCCAGGTTTTTAAAATATGGGTATAATAATAGCGCATCGTCACCCAGGTTTTTGACAGGTACGTTTATATTTAGTTCTGCAAGCAGTTCTGCTGATTGATTTTCTCTTACAAACACACAATCAAAATTCTTCATAAAGTTTTTGAAAATAAACTCATAAGGCTTGGTTCGTATAGGCCCTAGTCCCATACCTGTACCTATTACTTTAAGTTTTGGGTTAATAAGCTTTGCTATAATAAGATTTATATAATCATATGCCAGCTGAGGTACGCTGTTATACCAGGTGTCAGTTAAATAACCACCGCCTATATAATAGATTACATCTAGGTCTTTATAGAACTTGTTTACTGATTTATTAAATAGATTTAAGCGTGTGAATTTATAAAACACTGCTGATAAGATATTTGCAAACAACATGAACACTAAAATAAGTAGCTTAAATGCGCGGGGCATGTTGGTTTCCCTTAGTTTGTCATTTATAATATATCCCGGGTCACAGTAGTTATTTACTTTTAATTTTGAATCGAATTTTAGTTTTTCAATACTATTAGCTTGTTTATCTATAAAAATATTTAAATCTTCGTTTGTATAATTTAAATTATTTTCAAAAAAGTATAAAACTGCAAATAGTAGCAAATCATCGCCAAAATTATTGTGATTGAACGATCCTTTTAAGTATAGATTTTTAACAGTTTGATTCATTTTTTATTTTGCCTTTCTAAAATTAGAGTTTATTTTTTTGTTTGGAGCTATATTTTAAAATTTATTTAAGCTCCATGTTGTACTTTGTCTTCTAGTATTTTTAATGAAATTATATGAGACACTACACCTGTTATAAAGTTACGAACACACCATATAAAAGCTACACCGGGCAAACCGAATTTATTTATTACTACAATAAGTATAACTAAATATACAGGCAGTTGAGCTAATGATAGCCATCCTGTTATATCTGATCTGCCAGATGCCTGAATTAATGAAGTTGAAACATGCTTGATACTGTTAATGAGTGTTCCAACTGCTATTATTTGACATACTAAATAACTTTTTTCTGCAAATTCAGGTCCTATCCATATTGTTAAAGCGTCTTTTGCAAATATTACACATAGCAGCACCGGTAGTATAACTATTAAAAAGATATACTTAAGGCTTTCATAATATAATTTTTTTGCTCTTTTTTTATTATTATGAATTTCTGATGTTAGTGCGGGAAATATTACGTTCATTATTGCTGTAGGAGCTATCCACATTTTGGTAACAATATCAAATGGTGTTGTATAATAAGCTACTACCGTTGCACTAAGCGCAAATGCTATAATAAACCTATCCATATATAATAATAACGGACCGGTAACGTTTGATACAGTAATCCACCCCCCAAAGTTAAGGAGAGGCTTTATATATCCGGTCTTGATCTCAATTTGTTTAAAGAAGTTAGGAATTACGCGCGAATTTGCGTAAAGATACGCGAAACTTGTAAAGATTCTGCCTACTACAATTACTAATATAGCCAGGTCTAGCCTTTGTGTAAATGTCAATAATAATACCGGAGCTAAATAATTGCATAGTATCACAGGTATTCGCATAATGCTGATTATAACAAACTTTTGATAGGATTCTAATATGCCTTTCATGCTTATTATCCATATCAAAAATGGTAAAGATATAGCCAGCAAGTACATTGAATTCAATGTTTCGGATTTGTATATCTCAGGTACCTTTAGGAAAGATACGATTATCGGAGTTAAAGCAAAAAGCAATAGCCCCATTGCTATACCGGGGATAGAAATTATTGCTAATGCTGTCCATATTACTTGCGAAAGATCTTCTGTGTCATTGTTTCCAAGTTTTTTTGACACCAACTGCGTTAAGGCACGGCCTAAACCAAGGTCAAAGACGCTTGAATAGCCAATTATAATCCACATAATACTTAAAATACCAAAGCGTTCTACACCATAACCTTTTATCATTGTAGGTACGGTAAATAACGCTATGATAAGAGGCAAGCCTTGAGCAAGTAGGCTCCATACGGAATTTTTTAAGAGTAAACTTTTTTTGGTATACTTAGATCCTTCATTTGGTTTGCTTATTTGATTTGTATCTGTTGACATTATTTGAAGTTCGCTTTCTTTTACTTATATTCTATTCTGTCTCATGATATTATTGAATGCCCGCTGCAATTACTTCTGCGATTGTATTTGCCGATTCATCCCAAGAATACTTTTGTGCCTGAGTAATACCTTTTTGAACAAGGTTATTTCTTAATTCTGGAGAGCTATTTAAAGTTAAAATTTTGTCAGCCAAGTCTTTAGGATTGTAAGGATTGAAATATAATGCTGCATCACCGCATACTTCTGGCATTGGTTGTGCACTTGAAACAATAACCGGGCATTTTGTTGCCATTGCTTCAAGTGGTGGTATGCCAAATCCTTCGTAAACAGAAGGAAAAATAAACATGTCTGCGTGCGCATAATATTGATTTAGAACATCGTCTTCAACATACCCGGTAAAATGGACTCTGTCTTTTAAATATTCTATGTTTGATTGTACTGCATCGTCAGCTAATATAAAGCCTTCTCTTTTACCCACAATTACGATATCATGCGGTATTTTTTCTTTAATCAATTTAAATGCTTCTACCAACACGCTAAGGTTTTTATGTGGTTTCACATTTCCTACATATAAAAGATAAGGTTTTTTATATGGGGAGTTTTGTTTTTTAATTTGAAACCATTTTTCATCAACTGCATTTGGAATTTTATGAATAGCATCAGGTGAATAGTTTAATTTACTAGTGAGTTCTTCTTTACTAAAGTTAGAAGGAGTGAGAATGTTCTTAGATTTTAATTTAATCAGGTTAAACAATGTTTTTGAGTACAATTGTTTTTTTAAACCCTGAGCATACTGTGGCATTGCCAAATGCAATATGTCATGAATTGATACTAAAAGCTTACCTGTATAAAAAACAGGTATATTGTAGTGAGGAGACCAGAAAAGGTCTGTTTTTGAAGGGATTTTTTTAATCAGCTCTAATTGTTCAGTAGTTGAGTAGATGGGTGATGTTGTATTTATAACATCAACATTATTTTGCTTTGTCCATTCAAATTTTACAATTTCATCAACATTTCCAAGTAGATAATACTTATGTTCTGGTAATAGGTCAATAATTCTGGGCAAAAGGCTTTTGATATATGTGCCTATGCCCGATGAATTAATCATACGAACATCAACTGATATATTTGCCATTTAAGATGACTCCTTTAATATAGTTTGCTTCAACGAAAATTTTAGGGATTCTAAGAACCCTAACAAGCTAAAAAAGGTAAAAGCAGTTGCGACTTTTATTCCATCTGTTAGATGATATGTTAAAAAATAAATAATAATTATAAATGTCGCTGTGCTGAATATTTTTAGCATTTTGTCGGTATTTTTACTTATTATTGTCTTGATATCTTGCATCAGAATATGAATTATTGCTCCAAAATATATAAATGAAACTAAACCATACTCGTAAAACATTTCCAAAAAGCTATTGTGGACATTTGGTACAATATCCGCACGAGGTATCATGTTAGAAGCAAGAAATGCTTGCTCTTTTGACCTGTCAATACCAAATCCGAATATTAGCTTAAAGAGATCAACATTGTCCTTCCATATTTCAATGAGGTTTGTCCACATTCCAAACCTTAAGTAAAGAGTTTGTAGATTTGAGAATCTTGAACTTAAGTTGTACCAAATAAATTCTGAATATTGAACAAGAACTACCACAAATAATAGTATAATACCCAATCCAATATAATTTGTAGAATTCACTGTTGATAAATTGAATACAGTGAAGGAGAAGTTGTTTTTCTTTAGTAATATTAAAAGTAGTATTAAGCTTAACACTAGGGATATTAAAGCTGTTTTAACACTTATTAAAACAATTAGTAAAGAGTTAACAAGAATAAATATATTCAAGATTATATTTATTGCACCCTGGTTGCTCTGTACCTGGAAATTTCTGAAGAAATTTTGACAAAAGACAAAAAAGATTGTAAATATGCCGAGAAAAAATGTTGGCATTTGTGTGCCGGGCCAAAATTTCCAGGTTAATCTGATTCCTTTAAATGCAGGTGCACTTATGCCTACAGCTGCAGATAATAACGTAAATACGTTAAAGATTGCAAATATTAGTAAAAATATCCATAGTATGTTTATAAATTTTTTGTATATTTCTTCCTTAGTAGTCATATTTTTAAACACAAGTAAAGATAAGCTGGTTGTGATTAGTGGAACTAAGCTTGTCATGTAGATAAGAAATTTATATTCAGTAGGATTAAAGTTTCTGGTTACCAGATTACCGGTTTTTCTGAATATAAATAAGTCAACTGTACTTGAGCTTAGAAAATCAGAATAGTACGAACACGATATATAGACAATATTCAGTACAAAAAATATTAAAAGCGCTCTAAATATCATGTGATTTTTCCACAAATATTTAAAGTCTTTGAATATTGCGTAAGAAGCCATAAGGAATCCAAAGCCAAAAGCCAGCGTGTGCAGCTTAAAGTTTAGGCCTAATGGTCCCAAAAATGCCAGATTAATAGATATTATGAACAACATAAACTGCATAGTGATATATGGAATGAGCAAGTTTTTGGTTGATTGCTTTAAAACTTCTATAAATCCAAACATTCCCATTGCTAAAAATACGAATATTAATATAGGATCAATTTTATCCCCTATGTTTAATTTTAAAATAGCCATTAAAGGGAATATTATACAGGATATTATTGTTAATATTTTAGAAAATTGAATCTTTTGCATTTTATAATTCTCGTGTTCTTTTTTGTCTTACAAAACTATGATACTTTACTTTTTAAGTTATATTTAAATGCTTCAAATTTATCATCACCTAAAAAGAAGTGTATTAAATCTTTAAGGGGATTTTTTATTTTATTTGCAATCCAAACAGGTATTATCAGCAAATATACAATAATTGAAAATCTGTAACCTACGCTTTTTGCTAACTTTAAGACCTCCTTGTTATGAATTTCATTTTTGCCTATTAATATGGATGCAAAATATAAATTTCTTATTTTGTTAAACTTTACTGAATCAAAAATATTGCTATAGTTTTCAAATTTATTTAATAATTTTAGTGTAAATATGGTTCTGCAACACTTATAACAAGCTGAGCAGTTTGAAGCACTATTGATACATATGTTTAAGTATTTGTATGTTGGCTCATAATTTGATATCAATTTAGTCTTTTCTACTTTGTCATACTGCAAACCTGTTGAAATAAGTGAAAAGGTTTCTGTACACAAATATTTTTGTGCTATTGCATCGCTGTAAGCTATATTGCCTTCATTTAACAGATCAATCTGTTCTACTTTAGTTGCGTCAATTTTAAGGCCGGAGGAGTAATAATATTTACTGAATAGCTTTTGTAATAGCAATGCACAGCTGGCATTTCTTGTTGTGTGTGAGTGCGAAAATTTCATGTTTAAAATTTCGCTAAGATTAGAGTTTATTTGTATAAAGTCTTTCCCTGTTTCTTGAGGATATGTTTTTAATAAATCATATCTTTTTTTAAAGAGCTCCTCCGCTCTTTTAGAGTTAAATTCATCGTGAGAACCAACGTTGTTGAATAAAAAATGGGTTATTTTATAACTTTGGGGTGTATCATCAAACAAGTGATCGTAAATAGTGCTAAATGAATCAACTCCACCCGAAAAACCCGTACCTACAGCTCCTTCACATTCATAATCCACACCGCTATCTAGTAATTTAGGATAAATTTTGATATTGTGCAAGCTGGAGAGGCTGTGACTTAGCAAACTTACATAATAATTGCTTAAATTATAATATAAAACTTCTGACATTTTTCCTTCTAAGTAAATGTCTTCATTCTCTTGCATAGCAAGTGACAACAAGCCAACTACAAAAGCATCAGATTTTTCAGTTGTTAAATATTTTGCATATTTTTTGTCTACAGAATACCATAAGGTTCTTGTACCTTCTGAGTATTCAAACTTTGTTTGAATTTTAAATTTATCTTCAGTTTCTACAATCTCAGGACTATATAGTTTCATAAATTTTATTCCTCATAGACTTTTTAAATTTATTTTCTTTCATTCTGCTTTAGTTGATAAGACTAAATTTTTCGTATTTTATTTTGATCAAGAAAAAAATAAATTGTATATTTAAGGGAATTTTTAAATTTCTCGAATATCCAAAGGTACATAGCCAAAATATACAAGTAAAAAGGAAATTTGTAGCCGGTATCTTTTGTAAGTTGCAGTATTTCACGATTGTAAATGCTATTTTTATCAGAAATTACGCTGGCTAAGAATAGATTTTTTTTTGTATTAAATGTCTCTAGGTTAAATATATCTTTGTATTTATCAAATTTGTTCAGCAATTGAAGTGTAAATATGGTTCTACAACATTTAAAACAGGTAGAACAGTTTGTTCCATCTTTTACGCAGGTATTTAGGTATTTGTAGGTCGGCTCGTAATTAGAAATTAACTTTGTTCTTTCTACCCTATCAAGCTGTAAGCTTGTTGAAATAAATGAGAATGTCTCTGTGCATAAATATTTTTGTGCTATTGCATCGCTGTAAGCTATACTGCCATTCGAGACCTTATCAACTAACTGGACTTTTGTTTCATCAATTTTATATCCTGATGAATAATAGTACTTACTGAATAATTTTTGCATTAGTAATGCACTGCTTGCATTTCTTACGGTGTGAGTATGGGTAAACTTCATATTTAAAATTTCACTTAGATTTGAATCTAATTTTATGAAATTCCTTCCTGTTTCTTCAGGGTAGTTTTTTAATAAATCATATCTTTCGTTGAATAAGTTTTTAGCTTTTTCAGGCTCAAATTCTCCATGCGAACCTACATTTGCAAATAAAAAGTGTGTTATTTTGTAACTTTCCGGTGTGTCCTCTAACATGTGTTGGCATATTGTGCTAAATGAATCTACTCCTCCGGAAAATCCGGTTCCTACGGCTTGCTTACAATAATAACTTTTGCCGTTGTCTAACTCTTTAGGGAAAATTTTGATTTCATTTAAGTTTGATAATGATAAGCTTAGTAATTTTATATAATAATTATTCAAATTATAATATAAAATTTCTGACATTTTACCTTCTATGTAAATGTCTTCGTTGTTCTGCATTGCAAGTAACAATAGTCCAACCACAAAAGCGTCAGACTTTTCTGTTGTCAAATACTTTGCGTAATTCTTATCAACGGAATACCACAAGATTTTTGTACCTTGTTTGCATTCAAACGTTGTTTGTATTTTGACTTCATCACCTGCATCTATTAGTTGTGGGCTGTATATTTTCATCTTAAACTCGCCTTTCAAAGATTTGTGACAAAGGTTTATTTAATTTTGCACCTGGTAGTTGAGGCCAGGTTTTATAATTATCCTTTAAGCAAAGAGAGCTTATGACTCTCTTACTCGTGCTTCTTCTTTTGCTTGTTTAATTTGTTTTTTATAGAACTTTTCAAGTTCGTGGTCTTCTTCTCTGGATATGATTCCAAGGTTTTTAACATTGATTTTTTCAAAGTAGTTTATTACTTTAACCAGTTCTTCCTTGCTTGTCTCCATAGCTGATACAATGGCAACTGCATCTGAGATAGAAGTTAATGAATGCATTTCGGGGAAGAATAATGGCTTCTGTGTTGGTGTGTCAACAAGAATAAACTCATAGTATTGCTTTAGGTAATTAATGATAATACTAAAGCCTTTTGAGGCTACGTAATCATTTATATTTTCAACCTTTTGAGCTGAACATAAATATAGAATCTCTTTGTTGTCGTAAGAATGGTTCCCGATATTCAACTTTATAACTGAATCATTAAGAATCTGTGCAATTCTGTTGTTATCGATGTTTCTGTTTATTCTTACTTCTTTGTTTATTTCGTTAATTGCATAAATTAAATCTTTTTTGATATTGGGAACTTGAATTCCGCTTTCATTGCGATTATTAAATTCTTTAACCAGTTTTAGAGGGTTATTAAAGTCTGTATCGATAATAACAGTCAACCTGCTTTGTTCTGCAAGATGAGCTGCAATATTCGGTATTACTGATGTTCTTTCTCTGGTAATTAGCGTTGAGATAAAGGTAATTACCTGCGCATCGTCTTTATAAGATTTTGATATAAGGTTATTTGTCAAGTTTCCGTACGCTGTTCCCAAAATAGAATTTGATGGATAAATAAACTCTTTAGTTAAATCTTCTAAAGAAGTAACCCAAGGAATAACACCCATAACTTTTTTACCGGTTGTTTCTTCTATTTCTTTTGCATCAACCCATTTATCGTCAATGTCTTCTTTAATCCAAGCAAGAGCTACGCCACCAAGAAATCCCATCAGCAAAAAGCCTACGAGTTTCATTAATAAAGGCATCATAGAGCAGCTCGGACGAGACGGGTTGTTAAGAATAACCATGTTATCAACAATTTGGCTCTCTTTAATTGTAGCTTCTATCTGTTTACTTTTTATACTACTGTATGCTGCTGCTAGGGTGTTTTCTTGCTTTTGTAAGCTTTTTAGTACCATTAATTTGGCAGGAAGCTCACGTTCTTTTTTTCTTAGATTTTTTATTCCACTTTCCAGAGTCTTTGCCTGCGCTTCATAAGATGTTTTGTCTGCTTGCGTACGAGCTAAGTCTGTTACTATATTTTGGGAGGGCCTGTCGTATATACCTCTGGTTATTTGTATGCTTTCAAGCGTTTCTTCTTTTCTGCTTGTAATATTATCTTGAATATTTTTAATTTCGTTTTTAACTGCAATAACTTCAGAGTATTCATCTGTAAATTTTGCGCTTAATTTTGCATAATTTTGTTGGGCTTTTGCAAGATCTTGACTTAGTCTTATTAAGTATGGATCTTCTCCTACCCCTGTTGCTTTTAACGCTGTTTTAGCATCAGGAATATTTAATTGTTTTGATAATTCTTTTGATTTTTTGTCAAGGTAGGCAATATTACCTTTTAAGAGTTCTAGGCGTTTTTCCAGGTCAACTCTTGATCTAGTAAGTTCCCTTAGTTCGTTATCAATGTCTATTGCATCAAATTCTGTTTTATAATCTTTTATTTTTTCTCTAACGCCTGATAGTTCATCGGTTATTTTCTTTAATTGTTGGTCTAAGTATTCTCTTTGCTTGGTTTCTACAAGTTTTCTTATTTGTATGTTTGAATTCTTATATTCCTCAATTAAAATATTAAATACTTGATTTGTTGTTTTTTCGTTAATCCACTTGAAGTCTACAGCTATAATATCTGTAGATGGTTGAATTTTGGCTTCTACAAGCTTTAAGTATGCTCCGTACCAAAATTCTTCCGATTTTATACCTAGTGCATTTAAGTCATCTTTATAATGATTATCTAGTCTTTTATAAATGCTAGAGGCAAGCTGTTCTGATCTTAAAATTTGGACATAGTTAAATAGGGGATTACTGTACCCACTTTCAGATTTTACCGTGTTTGTCAGCCCATAAGAAGCTACCACATTTTGTTTTGAGATATTTCTTATAAAAAGTTTAACTGATGAGCTGTATAAGGGTACAAAAAATTTAAATAAGTAAATTACAAATAATACAAGACCTACAAAAATGCTTGCTACTATTATTTTCTTTTCTTTTAAAATTAATAATATTAATCTATTATTATTATCCATTTTTAGTTCCTTTTATCTTACTGTTCTAAACCTCTGAGGATCAAACATTAATGCCCAGTTGTTGTAAGTGCTTGCAAAAGCATTTACTGGAGAAATTAATCTGCCTACGTAGTCAAACATTTTTCCTAACATTGGTCTCTTTTTATCAGGTACGTAGACAATATCATTTGGCATTAAGGTTATATCTTTATCAGTTGGGTTTATAACAGTACTAACGAGTTTACCGTCAGTGCTTAATCTGCTAAGATATATTTTTTTAGGAGCGTAAGATCCTGACTTATTGTTTTCGTTTAAGTACCCGCCTGCTGCCATAATCGCAGAGTTTAAATTTAATGATTGAGTTGGGTCTAAGTTTATTACCCCGGGCCTGTTAACATAACCATAAACTTTTACCGGTACTGTTCTTGGTGAAATTGTCGCTGAAGCAAACTTTTTATATTTCTCCGGGCTTACTGCTAATGGTGTTGCTAGCCTTGGGACGTATACTACATCACCTGCCATTAAGTAAATATCTTGCTCCGCGTTTGCATTTAAGATTAAGTCAAATAAGTTAACTTCTAATTTTGACTTATCAAATCTGTTATAAATTTGAATATGCTCTATATCTGCATCGTATGATACACCGCCTGATGCAACCAGAATATTAGATAACAAAGGTGTTTTTCTTTGGATTTGTAATTCCGGCTTTACATTGTTTACTACTTGAGTTTGTTTAAGGTCAGTGTTGATTTCGTAACTTCCAGGGTTCATTACTGCACCTGAAACATATACGATAAATGATTTTGAATTTGCTAATTGAACAGTTATTTGTGGATTTTTAATATATCTACTAAATTTTTCTTCTAGTATTTCTTTTAGCTTATCCACTGTCAAACCGGCTACATTTATAGAGCCAAACGGTGAAATTGTTAAATTTCCGTCAGGCTGAACTTTTAACCCTTTTTGTTCAAACTCAGGGATGCCAAAAAATTGCAAGTTTACTATATCATTTGGTCCAAGTAAAAATTTTCTGGATGTAAAGCTTACGCTCGCTGAAAGTTTATTATTTTCTGTCTTTTTTGTTTCTGAAATTGCCTGTACCGATTGCGTGTTGAACAAAATCGTACAAAACAATAGTGAAATCAAAAATTTGATAAATTTTTTCATGTTTAATCTTCCCCAGTAGTTGTATAATTAACACTAAGTTAAGGAAATATTAGCTATATTAAACATAAATCAAATGTATATTATTCTTTGATCTATGTGTACTTGTTCTATGCAGCATCTTTACCAAGTAAAACAACAGGTATTGTTTTAAACAAGATCACCACATCTTTAATAAATTTCCAGTTTTTACTGTATCTGTACTCTAATTTTATCACTTCGTCAAACTCTTTTATATTAGAGCGACCACTTACTTGCCAAGGGCCTGTTAATCCGGGCATACTGGAAAATCTGACAAAATGCCAACTTTTATAACCTTCTAGTTCATTTTGAGTTGGTGGCCTGAACCCAACCAGGCTCATTTCTCCTCTTAAGCAATTTATTAATTGTGGGAATTCATCTAGGCTGTATTTTCTTAAAAATTTTCCTACTTTTGTAATCCTAGGATCATCTTTCATTTTGAACATACATTCATTTGTTTCATTGTGTTTTAACAGGTCTTTAAGTTTTGCATCCGCATCTTTGTACATACTACGAAATTTGTACATATGAAATGTTTTTCCGAGGTGACCTATTCTTTTTTGTTTATATAGAACAGGTCCGGGGGAATCTAGTTTTACAGCAATTGCAATTAAAATTAATATTGGAGATATAAATGTTAATCCAATTATTATTCCTGTTAGTTCAAAAATTCTTTTTAACATAAATTGATAAGGTTTTTCATTCTTAATATCATAGTGTTTTGCAATCCAAAACTTGTCTTTTATCTTAATATTCTTAATCTTTTCGCTTAGTTCTATGTCCAAGTTGATCGCATCATCATAATTCTTCGTTAAATTAGCCATTTAACCGCTCCCATAAATATCTTAGTTCGTTCCGCCTTTGTTTATTAATATTTTTATTATCATATTTAATAAAATAAAACATTTTAATTATTGTCTTAAAAATTTAATTATTCACAAAAATAATAACAACAACTTATTTGATTTTATATCAAAAATAGAAAAAATTAATATTTATTTACAATTAATTTATAAAAATCCACGAAAGTATCTACCAAATATGTTTACCATAAAAAATAATAATATAATGCCCGCTTGATTTTTATTTTAAATAACCTAAAAATAATATAATTTCATTTACATAATAAAGCTTTTTAACTAAAAAAGAGAGAATTCAAGATTCTCTCTTTTTTATTATTGCTACTTATCTGCTATTAACAATCTTAAGGTCTTTAAGTTGATTTAGCTGAGACTGGAAAGGTGATATAGCATTTAATTTTTCAATCACTAATGGTAGAGATTCTATCACAGTATCAACTTCTTCTTCTGTACTATATCTGGAAAGACTGAATCTTATACTTCCATGCATTGCCGTAAAAGGAGTACCCATTGCTTTAAGAACATGACTCGGCTCCAGACTTCCACTTGTACACGCACTACCTGAACTTGCACAAATTCCTAAATCATTTAGGTGCAATAAAATTAGTTCACCTTCCAGGTACTCAAAGCTAATATTTGTTGTATTAGGAACCCTATTATCTCTTGATCCATTTATTCTTGCATTATAGACATTTTTAATTATGCCTTTTTCCAGCTTATTCCTTAAAGCTCTAACTCTTGTCAGTTCATCATCAAGATATTCACCAGCAATTTCACAAGCTTTCCCTAATCCTATAATACCAGCTACATTTTCTGTACCGGCTCTTCGCCCTTTTTCTTGATGTCCGCCTATAATTAAAGGATTTATAAGAGTACCCTTTTTTATGTAAACAGCACCAACACCTTTCGGTGCATGTATTTTATGACCAGAAATACTTATTATATCTATATTTGTATTTTTAGCGTTTACAGGAATTTTACCTACTGCTTGAACAGCATCCACAAAGAATTTAGTTCTTGGATTCTTTTCTTTGGCAATATCCGCCATTTTTTCCACTGGATAGATAACACCAGTTTCATTATTTGCCCACATGCATGCTACTAAAGCAGTATCCTCATTAAGGGACTCTTCAAATTCTTTAAGATCAATTTCACCGTCAGAGTTTACGTTTAGATAAGTTACTCTGTGTCCTTTTTTTTCTAAGAATTTAGCTGCATTTAATACACAAGGATGCTCAACTTTTGTTGTAATAATATGCTTTTTACCGCTATTAGCGTTTAATACACCTAGCAGAGCCATATTACTACCTTCTGTGCCACAACTTGTAAAAATTATTTCATCAGGATTATTTGCACCTATCAAATCAGCAACACGCACTCTGGCTTCTTTTAGCTTTTGACCTACGCTCCCACCAAATGTATGCATGCTGGATGGATTACCGTATTTTTCGCAAAAGTACGGTAGCATTTCTTCTAATACCAGTTCGTCTACTTTTGTAGTTGCATTATTATCAAAATATATTAATTTATTATCGTTCATTGGTTTGTCCTTTAAACTTCGGTGATAGTCATCACCCTTCTTATGTCATTCGCTGTAAACTTTTGGTATAGTTTAAGTTTACTTGTAAGCATCAGAACTAGATTAACCACTACTTAAACTTCTATGACTTCGATGTTAGGATCAATATGTTCTTTTAGTGTAGTTTCTACAAAGTTTTTAAGAGTGATTCCGCTGCTTGGGCAGTTTTTACAAGCACCTTTAAGTTTTACATAAACTCTATAGTCTTCTACGTTAACCAGTTCAATATCGCCGTTATCTTTTCGTAATTGTTCTGCAATATGGTTTTCTATTGCATTATTTATTTTTATAATTAATTGTGTACTGTTTGATTTTTTAGCTGGCGTTTCAGGTGCTTTTGTGTCAGGATTTTCCTCTTTTATAATTCTGTCTATTTCGTCATGACAGCTGCCACAACCACCACCAGCTTTGCAGTGATTAATTATATCTTCTATTGATTTGACGTTATGTTCTCTGATTATTTCTCTTATTTTATCTTCTGTTGTTCCATAGCATTTGCAGACAACTTTTTCGTGCTTATGAGGTTGAACTTCTTCGCCTCTATAATCAGCAAGTGCAGCCTCTAGGGCTTCTTTGCCCATTACACTACAATGTATTTTTTGAGGAGGTAGTCCGCCTAAGTAGTCAACTATATGGTCATTGGTGATTTTTTCTGCTTCTTCAACAGTTTTACCTATAATCATTTCTGTTAATGCACTTGCTGCAGCAACTGCAGATCCGCAACCGAATGTTTGTGCTTTTGCATCAGCAATAATGCCATTTTCGTCAATTTTTAAATATAATTTTAAAGCATCACCACAGGTAAGACTGCCGACTTCGCCTACTGCGTTGCTGTCTGGAATTTCACCTACGTTTTTGGGATTTCTGTAATATTCTTGTACTTTTTCTGTATATTCCCACATGGTATTCCCCTTTATTTTAATTTATCCTAATAATATTTTATATTAAAGATTTTATATGTTCAAAAACATTTATAAAGGTTTAATATTTGAACTTTCTAATATATACTTTTAAAAAATTTTTTATCTATATATATTTATATTACCTTTAGACGTTTTAAATATTCTAATCACTATTTTCAATGATTTGCTGTTCTAGCTTTTAAAATTAGCTGGTATTTTTGTGTTGAAATTACAAATTTAAATCTTTGCCGGAAAATTTTCCAAAATCGTTATAGTTATAACTCGCTCTAATTCAAAAGATTAGAGATTTAAAAATAAAAATCAAAAATAAACATATACTCTAGGCAATTTTATATATACTTATGTTTTTATTAATATATAATAAGTATCTATATTGACATATACTTAATAAGTTAAGGTTATAAATCAGGTAATTGTTTTAGAGTTATTAAAATACGAGGTGAAAAATGTATTTCAACAACTTAACTTCAAATTTAGGCGTGCCTACAATGATGGGCACACAAAGTGCAAATACCCCTACTCAATCATCAGACAATCAAGCAAGCAATGCAACTAGTATTTTTGGCGGTCAAGCTAATCCTCAAGCTGCCCAAGGCAGTGGGCAAAATGACTATAATTCGGTTTTAGGCTCACTACTTTATCTTCTTTTAGGTGGTTTACAAAATTCAAATCCTAAACCTCCTACAGAAGAGCCACCTCCACCTCCGCCGCCGCCAGCTAGTCAACAGCCAAGTCCGCCTCCAGAAAACTCACTACTTAACTCCTTCTTAAATAGTTTAATGCAATTATTCGGACAACCAGAAAAGAAGGATCAAAGTAAAACAACTCCTACTACTCAACCGGCTACAGGCAGCCCAGAACAAACAAATAATAATATAGGCTCTGGATCTCCTAAACAGACTAATAATAACATAAGTGACGGAGACGCTAAACAAACAAACAACAATATTGCAAATGGTCAGACAAACACAGCAGTTAATGGCGATCTTGTTAAGCAAGGTAATACAGCAGTAGATACAGCCGGTAACTCTAAAGCAACACAAACAAACAATAATATAGGCAACGGCGACGCTACTCAGACTAATAATAACATAGGTGATGGTGACTCCAAACAGACTAACAACAATGTTGGTGACGGCAACTCCAAAGAAACAAACAATAACATAGGTAATGGTGATGCTACTCAGGCTAACAATAATATTGGAAATGGGGACTCCAAACAGACAAATAACAATGTCGGTGACGGTGATTCCAAACAAACTAACAACAATGCCGGTGATGGCAAACCTACATCAACAAATAATAATATAGGCAAAGGCGACGCTACTCAGACTAACAATAATATTGGTAAAGGAGATTCCAAACAAACTAATAACAACGTCGGTGACGGAAGTTCTAAACAAACTAACAATAATGCAACTACTGTTGATATAAATATCGGCACTACGGATACTAAACCACAAGTTACAGATACTACCGTTATTGACAATGTAAACAACGCTAAAGGCATACTCGCTAGCGTAAGTGAAAAAGAAAGACAAAAAATTAAAGATGTTGACTTAACACAAGAGAAAAATGGTAAGCCTTTATACATAATAGCAGAAGGTTCAAAAGATCATAAGCCTCATATTTATAAGCAAAACGGATCAAAATATACCTCTATAGTAAAAGTAAAAGATGGAAATAATAACTTATACCCAAAAGGAAAAGCTGACTTCCAATTAGATTCTGAATCAGGTGCTTATAAAATCAATTCAAGATATAGAACCGGCTCACCTTTAATACTAGATACAAATAAAGATGGTAAAGTTAGTGCTAAACAAGGAATGGGCGTAGACATCAACAACGATGGTAAAGCTGACGGAGCTGCCACAGACGGAGATAAAATGCTAGCAATGGGCGATTTAAACAAAAACGGTAAGATAGATGGCTCAGAAGTATTCGGCAACGAAACTATAAGTCCTATCAGCGGCAAAAAACTTAACTCAGCTAACGGATTCGAAGCCCTTAAACAAGTAGCTCAAGAAGTTCAAGACAAAACAGGATCAAAAATAATCAAATCCGGTAAGGTTGACGTACCTGAACTTAAAAAAGCATTAGAGAAGTTAGGAGTTGGTACTTTAGGCCTAATCGAAGGAGATAACGTTACAAAGCTCGAATCACTAGGTGATGTAAAATCCATAAACACTCAATACACAGAACAAGATGCAACTGGCGATGTACAACACAGACAACTCGGCTCTTATCAGAGTGCTGATGGTCAAACACATAAAATAGACGATGTCTGGTTCAAATTAGGATAAAACAATAATTCACATTTTATCAATACACCTACAAGATAGATTTCAAAGCCTCAACATTGAGGCTTTTTTTATTTGGATTCTAAAGGAATGCGAGTGAGTATAAACACGAGAAAATAGATCATTACATATTAACCTTATGGTAAACTAATGTATATTCAGGTAGATATAAAAAGGATTGAGAGATGGAGAACAACATAGATAAAATAAAAGATTTTTTAAGAAATAAAATTAGCCCGCCCAAATATGCCCATCTTTATGCAAGTAAAAATTATGATGAGCTTAACAATGAGTTTTTGAATGTATGGACATTTTTTTGGAAGAATAATATATATGAAGTTGATGTGGAGCTCAAGAAGCTGTTAAATTATTTTGTAGAGAGTTTTTTATATTATTTTATAAAGCCTGATTTTGAAATAAAAAATGAGCATAGCATTGCTTACCTTAAGTATAATTCTATAATATCTAACATTATTGCAGTGTCTGATTTTAAAAATTCAGATTTTCAATTAGAAATCCTTAAATACTCACCAAATAACTTTATAAAATTGCTCACTCTCTATTCAATGAGGAATACTGTTAAGTTTGATAGTAGCAAATTTTTTGAGGTAAGCCCTTATCACGCATCCTTGTGGTACTTTTATTATACTTGGATAAATGATTATGCTTCTGAGACTACGTTTAACAATATAGTTGAGCATCTGCAAAATGTTGATGACAACTTAAAGCTTGCAACCACTATGTTTCACGAAGCTTATTTTTGTTGTACTTACCTAGGTATTCATAATGATAAAAAGATAAAAAATAAAATAAATAATATCTTAAAGCCTGCATTGCAAGACATACAAATAAACAATACCCCTAATAAAAAGAAAGTAGCTATAGTAACAGGTAAATGGGTGCCAACAACTGCTGTTTATAAAAGTTGTTTTGGCTTTATTGAGTCAATGAAAGATGATTATGATCTCACACTGATTCATCTTGGGCCGGATAATCCTAGAATAGATACTTCTATATTTAAAGAAGTGAAAGAGGTTAAATTAAAGGGTAACAATCTGCAAATACCTGATGATGTAAAAACTAATGAATTCGCTTTTGCGTATTTTACAGACATTGGGATGATGCAAGAGAGTATATATTTGGCAAATATGAGACTAGCACCAATACAAGCTGCAGGTTACGGTCATCCGGCAAGCACATATGGCGCAGAGATTGACTATTGGATTGGTGGAGAGCATGTTGAATTACACGATATGGCAGGCGATAATTATTCTGAGCGCTTAGTGCTTATACCCGGTTTAGGGCAACATCCTGTTTTACCTACTTTTGAGAGAAAGAAAGCTAAGCATAATAAATCTAATAGAATAATAATTAACTGCTCTTGGGGCATTAAGAAAATCAATTATCCTTTAATAAGTTATTTAAAAGAGATATTGGACAGGTCAAACAAACAGTTATTATTTAGATTTTATGTTAGTGGCGGTGCTTTATACAGGTTTAATAATTATATTCCTTTTAAAGAAAGTATTGAAAGCATATTGGGCAAAGACAATGTAGAAATCTTTGCTGAGAAAAAATATGACGAGTACATGGAGCTTATGGAAGAGGGAGACATATCTTTGGATTCTTTCCCTTATGGCGGGTATAACAGTATTGTTGATTCTATTTACCTAAGAAAGCCGTTTGTGTCTTTTGAGGGGGATAGGTTTTTTAGTAGGGCTGCGTCGCAACTATTAAGAGAGTTGGATTTGCCTGAGCTTATTTCTACTAATAAAGATGAATTTATTGATATAACTGTAAACCTTATAAATAACGATAATTATAGAAAAAAATTAAGCAAAAAACTTTTGGACAAAGATCTTAATCAGACTTTGTTTTTCTCGGGGCTTGATAAAAACTTTAAATATGCTGTTGATTATCTGATAGAGAACCATGAATCTATCCAAAACGAAAATAGCACTGAGCCTATATTAATCAGTAAGGTTATGGGCTTAACTGTTTAGTCTCATCTATTCTGCTATTAGCAAAAATCCCCCTACAATAAGTAGAGGGATTTTTGTTTATGGCATCAAGTATGTTTTATATTGTTTAGGCTTGTACGCTTAGTTGTTTACTTAGTTGTTCGCTTTCTTTCATTTCTTTTACAGATACCATTACTTCAGGGACTGCGTTTAGAATACCTGTTGCAAGAGCGATTCTTGGGTCTAGTTTGCATTTAACTCCAAGCACACCATTAAAGAAGCAGAGCAAGCCTAAAGCTTTTGCAGCATCACCCATAGCGTCAATTTTTTTACCTTCAGCTGCTTTTTCTACCGAACTTTTTTCTGGCTTTGCAATGAGCTCTGCTTTTTCAACTGCTTTAGCTGCTTGTTGCCCAGCCATTAGGGCACCTGTTGCGCTCCCCCATACCGGGCCAAAATTACTGGTTTGGAATAAAGCATTTGCCATCACAGCTATAGCGTTTTTCTTTAATTCTCTAATTACTTCTTTTTTCTCGTCAGATGTCTCATCTGCGTCTTCTTTATCTTTGTTAAAAAGCACATTATAAATATTATCAGACATAGCTAGAATTGGAGCTGTTGCCTGTGCCAAGCCCATGCCTCCCCTTGCTTCAAGTGGCAAACATTCTGGTGGAATAATAAAAGTATGGAATAAAAGTTTGCCTACTGCGTCACCGGAATTTGCAACAGCTTCCCCAAGATTTACCATTACAGGGTGATCCTTAGGAAAATTTTCTTTAGCCATTTCAACGGCGCTTTGGACAGCCTTTGCGCCATCTTTGCTAGCCATAAAAGCTCCAATCCAAGCGCCATTTAATGGGTATGGTAGCTTTCTATTTGCAAAGTTGTTAAATTGGAAAAAAGCACTATCAGCAACTCTTAAAGAGTTTTCAACAAAACTTTGTGCTTCTTTATTTATCTTTTCAACGTTAGTGTCTTTTTTATTCTTTATACTTTCTATAGTTAGATTCTTTAGGTCTTGGTTAATTGATTTCACGCGATCTGTCAGCACATTAAGCGTTTCCTTTGAAACTTCTTTCTCTTCCGCTGACAGCTCTGGTTTCATCATCAATTTAGCTTGCACTTTGTCTGCTTGAACTTGTTGGTTAAAAGCTTCTTTAGCTTTCTGATCAATCTCATTTTTTTGTTCACATAGCTGTAATCCCTTACGCATACTATTTGCAGCAACAAATCCATCTGCCAGTGTTGCCACCATGCCTGTTAAAGCAGGTAAAGTCCCAGAGTGCTGCAGGCCAATAATGGAACTTTGAAATAATGCTTGACCACCGGCAACCGAAAGATGGCCCAGTGCTTTTCTAAAACACTTGTTTGCCTTAGCACCTAGTTTATTTCCTTCTTTCTCCGCTACCTCTCTTTGTGCATATGCTTCCGGGTGCTCTTTTTTTCCAGCTTCATATTGTTCCAGCTTTTCGTGATCTTTGGCAACTTCTTCTTTTAAAAAGGCTCTTACTTGTGGTGATAGTGGGTCACAACTAAAGCCTGTATTTATTCCACACACATAATGTGGAACTTCCTTTACCTTTAATATTCCCTCTGCTCTTTTAATTCCTGCTTTTGTGCTTTCGAGCTGATTAGAACTCATATAAATTATTGGATCCTCTCCGTCTGTACTCTTTCCTTTGAATCGGCCTTTGTGTGCCACTTGTGGTACAGCTGCAAACTGTTTTTTAATGTGCATCTTAATTCCCCTTCAAATGTCAACTCTCTTTTACACGGTATATATATTTATTTAGTAGTAAAACCATAAAAAATTTTTCTGAACAGGAGAATTTAAAAAATTTAAAAAAAATTTAAGACTTGACCTACATAAAATAGGCCAAGTCTTGTTTGTAATTAAATGGACTTTTTTCTATTTAATTAAGTCCAATAAACTTGCAGTTCTGACATTAGAGTTGAATCATTACGTACTTCATCAACGTTGCTGAAATCTACACTGTTGTCAATTTCGTATGCTGCAATGTGGTTTATTATTTGATTTATATCTGCTGTTAAGCCGGTTGAGGTTTCTATATTTTCAACTGAGTAATTAGCATCTTCGTATTTGTATACAGATATAGTATCTTCGGCTCCATATTTGATATCGAGGGAAGTGCCCCTTTTAAAGAATGCAATATCACCTTGTTTAACGTCTGCACCAAAGCGTATAGTATCAATGCCTGTACCTTTCTCTTTAAGGAAGTCATTACCATCGCCGACATTAAATTTGTATAAGTCATCACCTGTACTACCGTTTAGTGAGTCGTTACCTGTGCCGCCCTCAAGTGTATCGTTGCCGTCTTTAGCATAAAGTTGGTCATTACCTGCCATGCCCAGCAATAAATTGTCTTTTGAAGTGCCACCCATTGTGTTATCTATTGAGTTGCCTTTTGCTATGGTAGCATTGCCTGTAAGCTGAAGTGACTCTAGCCCGGCTGATAATGTATAGTCTGCTGATGAGGTGACATACTCAGCCCCTTGGCTATCTATTATTAAGTCTGCTGAGTTATCTACAAAATATTTATCGTTGCCGGTACCGCCGTTCATTGTATCTGCACCAATACCACCGTCAAGGCAGTCATTGCCTGCCCCACCGTTTAGGCTGTCATTACCTGCGTAACCATAGAGCGAATCTTTACCGTTTTTACCCTCTATTATATTATCAGCGGAATTGCCTACTAGCCAGTTGTTTGAGTCATTGCCTGTTGCGTTAGTTGCGTTGCCTTGTAGTATAAGTTTTTCCAAATCACTTGATAAGGTGTAGTTTATGCTTGACAAGACTGTATCGTATCCTTCTGTGTCTAAAATGCTGTCGCTTGTGTTATCTACAACATAACTGTCATTGCCTGCACCACCATTTAATGTATCAGCGCCAGTGCCTCCGCTTAAGTAATCATTGCCAAGGCCACCTTTTAAAAGATCATTGCCTGCTTTACCGTATATCTTATCATCTCCGGCTTTGCCATTGAGAACATTATTGTTTGAGTTGCCCAGCAGATTATTGTCTTGTTCGTTACCGATTCCAGTGATTGCGCTACCTGTTAGTTGCAGTATTTCTATGTTTTCGTTTAAGGTATAGTTGACTGATGAGGTTACCCAATCAGTACCTTCGTTGAAATCTTCGTATACATAGTCGCCAATCTCGTCAACTATATAGTAGTCATTGCCATGACCACCTACCAGGAGGTCAATTCCCAATCCACCGTTAAGGGTGTCGTTACCCTCGCCACCTGCAAGAAGGTCAGAGTCATCACCACCGTCAAGATAGTCTTTCCCGGTGTCTCCGTACAAAATATCCGAGCCTGCACCACCACTCAAGTAATCGTTGCCACTTAGGCCCCAAATAAGATCACTGCTATTGTCACCGATGAGCTTGTCATTCTCTGTACTTCCTGTGATGCGGTCTTCTCCTTCTGTCCCTTGTATTGTGTTACTATAGTTTGTCATTTTTGGTCTCCCTCTAGTAAATTTATGATGATTAACAGTTTAATCAATATACTAATTTAGTTTATGCTTAATAATTAAATAAACAAAACTGACTATAATTCAAGAAATAAATTAAAGTAAATTTTGAATAAAATTTAAATTGTAATATTTAATATTCTACATAAACTTGTCAATAAAGCAAGAACTTTCCTGACAATTCGGGTGGCAGTGGCTAAACCACATTCTCTGTTTACCTTTGAGTCATAGATTAGTTTAAGGTGTACGCAGCGATTATAAATAATTTTTTTTATTATTGGTGGACATTGTTTAGTGCTTTTTGTATGGATAATGAAAGCATACTTAAAAAGACAATGATAACTATCCCTCTGTATCAATTTAGAGGGCTTATCATTGTCTTTTTTAAATTATAAAATTAAAATCTGCTAATAATGAGGTTTTTTCTTGTTTAATTCTTCTTTTTTATTGCTGTTTATATCTATAATATTATTATTTATTTGATTATTTTCATCTCTTAAAACACTAGCATCGCCTGCCGGAACAGTATTGGACACTTTTGTAATAATAGGAATTTCCTTATAAGTCTTTAAGTTCTTCAGCTTAGAGCTAGAGCTGGTTTTTACCAACCTATACTTACCAAGTTTAAAGTTGTCTAGTTTATCCCATGCATTGACATACAAAGAGTGCTCTTTTACCTCTTGCTTCGCCTCTTCCCAAGCTTGTTCAATAAATTTGTTTTCTTCTACGGCATTAATTTTTCTCTGTTTACGCCTCTTAGCTTTGTATATTCTTTCTTCTCTGTCGCGTTCCTTACAATCTTTGTAA
>JANQFW010000145.1 GCA_028277625.1 Candidatus Gastranaerophilales bacterium
ATTACTTAAAAAATATATATATTTATTACTTAATAGTTAAAATGTACAATAAATATACTATTTACAAAAATAAAATATTGTAAAATTCAGCATAAAACATTCTTTGATAAATAGAAAATACCCTACAAGAAAACGGTGCTTTTAAAAATTATATCAGTATAATAATCATTATGCTGGTGCACTATTGCGCAGTATTTATAATTGTCAAGTATTATAAATATTCAGGAGAATATTAACCATGTACGACAGAACGCGAGTACAGCAATTATATTCTAATACAGGAATGGGACTAAACAGGGTCTATCAATTATTATCAAAGGGCAACATAAGCGGCATAAGTGCCGAAGACCTAGCGAGTTTTGATAATTTATCCTTTTCAGACATGCCATTTGTAGAGCTTCTAAAAAACGAATTCACTACAGCGGATAAAAATAATGACAATAAAATCACCAAAGAAGAAGTCGGCAAAGTACTCTCGCAAATGCAAAACAACGGCTTAAGCTACGAACAAATGCAAATCCTTGCGTCCCAATCTACTAACACAGCAGGGCTTAGCAAAGATTTATTAGAAAAAGCCCTTCAAAACTTTGAAAAAATTGATGAAAATAACGATGGCAAAGTAAGTGAATCCGAGCTAAAAGCTTATTTAATCAATAAAGAAATCAAAGAAAAAAGAGATAAGCTAACAGAATTTACAGCAAGTAGCATATCTGTATTTTATGCAGGCGCTCCTTCTGCAACTGATGCAGCTCAGGATTCCAAGGAAAACAATGGTTAGTATCAGTAAAAAAATAGTTTTATTTATTTTATTAGCAGTTGTATGCCAAAGTGCAGCCTTTGCCCTGCCTTACTATGAAGCAGGAAAACAAGCATATAATAATAAAAACTATGACGTAGCCCAGGCTTATTTTAAGCAAGCCCTAAAAAACAACCCAGAAAACGTAAGCGCGCGGTATTATTACGCACAAATATTAATACAAAAAGATAACCTACAGCAAGCTCAAGAAGAGTATAGAAAAATTATAGAAATCGCTCCCTTTAGCAAGGCAGCAAAGCTGTCGATAATGGGCATTGTCCAAATTCAAGACTACGTCGATAATAGAGTTGGTAACTACACCCTAAGCTCTGATGGCAAAATAAACCTGAACAACGCTTTAAAAGCCGAGCTAATGGAAGGCATCGGCGATAACTACATAGAAGTAGCTGCAATGAACGGCCGAGTTATGCGCTGGAATTCAAATAAAATGCCAATAAAAGTTTTTTACGACTACAACCCAAAAGATCCAACGCACAAACCGTTTTTTTTAGCAGCTGTTAAAAGATCTTTTGATATTTGGGCAAAACACACAGAAGGTAAACTAAAAGTAGTACCTACCAACAATATGGAACAAGCCCAAGTTGTAATAATTTTTAAGTCTGGCATAGATAACAAAGCCCCTGCAGGAAAGAAAAAACAGAAATTTATTAGCGGACTGACCACTCCCCACATAAAAAATGGTATTTTGCAATATTTTGATATACAGTTTAGCACTGCAAAAATAGATGGTACTCCCTACTTAGAGTCAGAATTCTTTGCTACAGCAGTGCACGAAGTAGGACATGCCCTTGGAATTATGGGACATAGTTCTGAAGAAGGTGATATAATGTTTCCTGTTGCCCATAATGCAAGAAGCATTTCCGAGGTTAATCTGTCAGAGCGCGATATAAATACCATTAAGCTCCTCTACAGAATGGATGCGGATATCTCTAATTTTGACAGTGACGAGCTGGCAAAAAAAGATACGAAAAAAAATGATCTGGTCCTTGGAGATGAAAAAAATCGTTTAAACAGCAAGCTGGAAGAAGCTAAACAATACGTAAAAACAGCTCCAGACCATGCCATAAGCTGGACAAGCTTAGGCTCAGCCTATTATTCACTAAAAAAATACCCCCAAGCAATCAAAAACTTTAAACGAGCTCTAAACCTGGACCCAGACTTTACATCAGCAAGAGAGCAGCTAGCGCAGACTTATCTGGCTACAAAAGATATAACTAATGCTATCAGACAATACAATACTCTCTCAAACAAACACCCCCGAAATTTAAACTACTCTAAAGCTCTAATAAAGTTATATATGCAACGAAAAGACTTTTTAAATGCAAAAGGTGCTGCAAACAAAGCGACCAAAACCAATCCAAATGCATTAAACGATGCAGAATTTAAAATGTTTGCGGATGAGTTAAAAAAATATTAAGCAAGATTTTATCAATTCTTGAAAATACTTTTTCTTAATATATTAAAATTTAAATAAAATAGAGTATTCCTAAAAGAAAAACTGTCCGGTTTTTCGTATAGTTAACCTATTTATTTCACTCGATATATTCTAAATCTATAATTTTTGCTATAATAATATGTAAAGAAAAGTTAATTTATTAATACTTTAATAGCAACTTCTTATGTTTATAGGTTTTAATATTAGTGGTGATTAAAATAAGATTTTAGAACAAGGAAATAGTAAAGTAAGTAGGTAAAAAGTAGGTTTAAAGTTTTAACTCTTCTCAAATAAAAACTGGTAATGTGCTAACGGTGGGGTTCTGAAAAGAACCTTTTTTTTTGGGTGCTAGTCAGCAACTTTTTTAGGTCATCAATTGGCTTAAGCTAAACGCCATTGGTATAAGCTTACCTTTTTTACTTGTTGCTGCACTATGCTTAGCGCTTTTTTGCTGCTAGTCAGCTTGTCAATTGCCTTAATAAAACGAACGCAATGATTTTTTTTGATCATTGCGTTGGGTGTTTAGCTTATTTTCTAATCAATTAATCAAGTCCGTACATAGCTTTATGATGTATTATTTTTTTATCCACTTCTGTAGGTAGAGCTTCTGCACCGATGGAAGGTCCGGATTGTGAACTTTCAGCTGTGGCTACTTTAGCGTTTTTATGGAATATTTTTAACATCATGTCTTTTACCATCAAATCCTCTTCAGCTCGCTCAGCGCATTCATGTATAAAGGACTTTTTGCTTGTAGTTGACTGTATATCCTTCATTATGTGTAGTACTTTGGTAAAGATAGTTTTAGGTACAGCATTACCATCTTTATCTTTTATTACATTTCCCTTTTTAGAATGTTTAAGTATTTCACCAGTATTTAAATTCCCTTTTCTTAATGCGATACTTTTTAAAGTCGATATTGCAGAATTTTTTACCTTTTCATCTTTGTCGTTAATGCCTTGATTGGCTTTAATTAATTCATTTACAACTCTATTTACAACTTTATCGCATTTGGACTCAGCTGCCATACTGCCTAAATAGATACAAGTGTTTTCTCTTACTTGTTTATCTTCAGCCCTAATACCTTGTTTTGGGTTAGTCAATTCATCAACAATTTTAGTTTGCAGTTTTTCATCATTAATATTCTTTCCTATGAAACACATTGCCATACAAGCATATTGCTTTACTTCTGGATCTTTATCACTAATACCTTGTCCTAATTCAGTCAATTTATCTACAACAACATTTGGCAGTACTGTATCTTCAGCTTTAGCTGCTGTATAGCCCAGTGTTTCGCAAGCATATTTCCTTACATATTTATCTTCATCATTAATACCTTGTCCTGGTTTAGTCAGTTTATCTACAATAACATCTGGCAGTGTTGCACCTTCAGCATTCAGTCCTGCTTTACCCAGTGCTTTGCAAGCACCCATCCTGGCATGTTCGTACCTATCCTTAATACCCTGATCTGGTTTAATCAGCTTATCAACAATATTATTTAGTAGTTCTTTGTCCTTTGTAGAACCTGCTATAATTCCTATAGTCTCGTAAGCAGCGCTTCTTGCCATATCATTAGGGTCATGAATACCCTTATGATTATCAGTATCAGTTAATTTATTGGCAATTTCACTTTGCTTTTTATTTTTTAGTGCAATGTCACCAAATGCTCTATAAACGGCCTCTCTTATACGTGGGTTCTCATCATTAAGGCCTTTATCTAATTCATTATCCATAATGTTATTTCGCAATTCGTCACTCTTAGCATTAGCAGCTATCTTACCTAGTGCTAAGTAAGCATTTACTTTTACCTCTAGTGATGGATTATTAATACCTTTCCCGGTTTCAACCAACATACTAACAATGGTTTCTTGCACTCCTACATTAAATGCGTTTTCTCCTCCCACTTTGCCTAGGTATTCATAACTATATCGTCGCACCATTTCAGATTGAGAATTAATACCGTTGTTATTAGCATTTAGTAGGCCTATAATACGATTTTGCACTTCTTCGCTTTTAGCATTTTCTCCTATTAGCTTTAGAGCATCAAAAGCATGTGTTGCTACGTCGTCAAATTTGTCATTAATACCTACGCTATCACCTGTTAAACTATCTATAATTTTATTTTGTAATTGTTCATTTTTGGCTTTAGCCCCTACTTTTCCTAGAGCTATATAAGCTGTACCCCTTACGTTTTTATTATTACCATCATAATAAGGATGTCCTACTACTTCTTTATTTCTTCTTATAGTTTTCTCAAAATCTTTATAGTCAACGCCTTTATCATTAATCCCTTTTTCAGGCATAGTTAGTATATCTATAATCTCATTTTGTAATGCCTCGCTTTTTGCTTTTTCTCCTATACACTGCAATGATTCGATTGATTCCATTCTTACTTGGGATGTTCTATCATTAAGCCAGCTATTATCAGCATTTAACTTTTTTACAATGCCGGTTTGCATTTCTTCACTTGCTGCATTTTTTCCTATAAAGCCAAGTTCGTGAGCTGTCCACTTTCTTAACTTTCCTTTAGGATTCCTAGAGAAATTTTTATCTAAAAATTCAACTACTTCTCTTTGTACTTCTTCTTTTTCAGTATTAGCAGCCTTTTCGTCTTTAGCCCCCGGACTTTTAAAGAAAACTGCCAGATTCCCCAGCGCTATAATGTCATCTTTTTTATTTTCATGAGACCTTAAACTATAACGTCCTGCCCCTAAAGCTTTTTGTTTTAGCTTGGCAATATTAGCATTAACATCTTCTGTTTCAGATTTTTTACCTGATGCTCTACTAAAAAGGCCCGTGAAGTTTATTGAACATCTGCTTTTTAAACCAATAGTTGAATTTTCGCTAAACTCAAATGTCTTTTGATTTTTTGTTGCAGTATTCGCTGCTTCCTTATTACTATCACCCTTCTGAACTCTAGGAGCCATTGTTGTAGTTTTATAGCTATTAATAATCATTTTTTAAGACTCTTCCCTTCTACTTTATAATTTTTATGTTTATTACAATAACGCTAAAAAACTCTTTAATCTTTATAATAGGCTAAAAAATATAAGTGTCTATTTTTTTATCTGTTTTATTAATAAAAATTAACTGATAAAAAAAATAATTGTAACGTTATATTAACAAAATAGCCTTTTTTTCTGATTTTCCAAAGCGATTCCTGCAATGCTTTTTTTAAACTGCTATAATATATATTAA
>JANQFW010000007.1 GCA_028277625.1 Candidatus Gastranaerophilales bacterium
TTGTATGGAATAAAAATCCTGAAAATCAACATTCTCATGACTTTAAAAACTTTAAAAAGTATGTTAATATAAAAATAAGAAATATTAAAAAGTATGAGTGTATAGACTCTCTCTGAAATACTTTTCAGTTTATTCAATCAAGCTAAACCTAATAAAATAAACTAATCCCTGAAAAGAGTAACCTGAAATTTAATTGATGAGGAGCATGAGTATCACAAGCTATTAACAAATTATTAGAGGTCAGTCTGGAAAAAGAAAAGGAGTGTTAGTTTTGACTGTTATACCAAGCTTTCTAGCCAAAAGAATTTATCGAAAAGGTAGTCTACGTGAAACTGCTGAAGGTATTGCATTTGATTTAAAAAATTTAATAGGGCCAGGCATGATTACAGGAATTAATTTTATCAAAATTAATGATCAGATTTATGATTCTGACCTTATCAAAATTATTGCTTCAGGCGTTTCTACGATTGCAAACCACATTAATTCTGAAAATCCTATGCTTTTTAAGTTTAATGATGAAGCAACTTGTTTATTGCAAGGAGCCAACGGCTTAAATAGCGGCAAGAACAAAATAATGGTAGAACTTATAAGCAGAGATGTCGGCAAAATACAAGTATGCTTAACAGATTCTGTGTAATCTGTATTTAAATTTAGTCATTAAAAAAATAACCGAAATTTTATATTACTCTTTAGAGTGTGCTTTATTTGAGTATATATACGGTTATTTTTTTAATGGGTATTAATGTTTACTAGGCTTATGGCTGTTATGCTTTTTGCCTTTATCTTTTCTATAGTGCCTTTCTTTTGTTTTTAATTCTTCAAAGAGCTTTATGGACTCTAAGTCATAAGTATCTCTAAATATAATAACGTCTTTAAGGTTGTGCTTGGATTTAGAGTCTTTTAATAATTTTCGTGCTGCACTACTTATTTCGCTATATTGAAGCTTTTTCCTCTCTTCTAATAAGAAAAGCTGTTTATTGTTTTTAAACTTTTTAAGATTCTCTTTTAATTTATTAAGATTTTTTACTCTATCTCTATTTAAAGCCTTATCAAACAACTCTGATTCAATCAATTCATTACGTAGGACTACTATTTGTACCCTTCTGTTTTTTTGTTTATTTTCTTGGGTAGTATTTTCAACTAACGGATGAGCGTCAGCGTAGCCAACTGCTGACATACGCTCTTTTTTAAATTTAAAGTTAGATATTAAGTACCTTACAATCGCGGACGATCTGGCAGAGGAGAGCTCCCAGTTAGAAGGAAATAAAACAGTATTTATAGAATCATTGTCGGTATGACCTTCTACCTTTATGATGTGGTCATAGAACTTTGCTTTTAACAGTTTTCCTATTTTTGTTAAAGTAGGGAAAGCTGTTTTTTTAATTTTTGCGCTGCCTGAGTCAAAAAGAACTTTATCGTTAATGGTAATAACCATACCACGGTCGGTTATTTGAATATCAATTATTCCTTCTTTTGCGTACTTTGCTTCATCTTTATTTTTATCCATCATTTCTTTTAAGAGCTCTTTTAAGAGCTCAAAATAATCTTCTTCTATTTCTTTTTCAAAATTTTTCATGACGGGAGAAACCGTACTTGATTTATTTGGAAAACCGCCCATGTCTACTTCTTGCTTACTTGGCCGAGTCATCGTACCTTTACCTGTTTTTAAAAAAGTAGGTCCCATAAATGCTTTTTCAAAAGATATTCTTGCAAGACTTACTTTAGAAAGATCTGATTTTGCTGTGGCATATAGCACAACAAAGGTCGCAAACAGAAGTGTAATAAAATCTGCATACGATACCAACCATCTTTCCAGGTTTTCGTGTTCGGGGTGTTTTTTCTTTCGTCCCATATTATTTAATCTTTATTGGTGATGATTATCACCTTTCTTAGTTTTGTAACCTCTACAAGCTCTGATATACTTTAAAAATATCTGAACTAAAATATACTAGTACTATCGTTTTTATCAATGAACTAGAAATGAACTAGACTAGAAAAGCATTTAGCTTCCTTTCAATAAGCGTAGGGCTTTCCCCGGCTTGAATTGAAAGAATGCCTTCAATAATAATTTGCTTTGCTATTAGTTCAGAGTGGGCTTTTAATTTAATTTTACTGCTTAGAGGAATAAAATACAGATTTGCGGCTCCTACACCATAGATTGTAGCAACGAACGCAACCGCAATACCGGGTCCTAGCATGTCTGGATTATCAAGGTTCTCCATAACCTGAATAAGACCAAGTACCGCACCGATAATCCCAACTGTAGGCGTATAACCTCCTGCTGACTCCCATACCTTAGAAGCTCTTGTAACTTGCCCTTCTATCTGCTCTAACTGAGTTTCCATCAAATCTCTTACCAAAACGGGGTCAGAGCCATCACTTACTGCCTCTAATCCAAGTTTCATCATTGGATCTTTAGCGTTTTGCGCTTCTTTTTCCAAGACAATAATACCTTCTTTTCTGGCCCTTTGAGCATAGTCTATTAATTGCGCAATAAGCTTTTTATGGTTACCACCAACATTAAAAAAAACTTTTTGCATAAATAATACAGAGTTTAAAAGATCTGCCCCAGGAAAACTAAGAATAACGGCCCCTGCAGTACCTCCAAATACGATAAATGCTGCTGTAATCTGAATAAGCTGATTTACATTACCACCTTCGAGTGCTTGACCTATCAGGATACAAATTACTCCAAAAACCATACCGAATATTGACGTTAAATCCATATTTACGCTCCACTAGAAAAGAGATTTTCTTCTTATTTATTTATAAATATACTGTTCCTTAAGTATAATTAAACCTTATTAGCCCATAAGTTTGAATACTTCAATTCAATTAAATTATCTATGCCTAAACACAGAAAAAGAGCAGGCATTACAAAACCCGCTCCTTTAGCCTTAAAGAACTCAAAATTTTTTATTCAACTGTATGTTACGTAAAAATTAAAGCTATTATACTCCACAAAAAACAAAATAAAGTTTTAGCATATTGAATTATTTTCATTTAACAATAGATAATCCTATATTCAACCATAAACTTATATATTCAATATATATTATAGCATATTCCTGAATCTTCTTCAGGCTTGATTCAAATTTGTTACAAAACTTAAAGCATTTTTTATCTTTTTAAGTTTTATAGGTTTGGCTAAGAAAAATAAAATAACAACAAGGATAATATTTCTAATGTTAGCAAGCACATCAACAAGATTTAATACGTACAAACCTAAGCTAAAAACATTTCATCATAATAAAGCGACTAATACCCAGGGCAAAACTATAGGATTTACTGGAGTTGGAACACCTACAATACCACCTGAAGAAGAGTTAAAAGAGAACATCCGTATTCAGCTTAAAGAATATAACTTAGAGAATGGCAGTGATAGATTTAATGAAAATGATATAAAAATTATTGATAACAAGGTCAACTTTCACAATAAATACTGCCTTGATATACTACTTAAGGCTAAAAACCAAAACAGATTCGATGCATACTGGATAGCTAAGATACTTAGTAAAATTAACTCTCAAAATAAAGATAAACTTAATGAACTCCTTGAGGCTAAAGATGATGAAAACAAAAACAGATTCAATGGTCTTAACATGCTTGATGTATTTTGCAATATCAACACTGATAATAAAGACTGTCTTAATATACTTCTTAAAGCTAAAGATAAAAAAAACAAAGATAGATTTAGTCCTCATGGTATAAGTCGTATACTTGGCGCAATCACACTTAATAATAAAGACAGCCTTGATATACTTCTTGACGCTCAAGAAGGTACAATTAATTATTCCAACATAGCTGATATGCTTTTTTATATAAATCAAGAAAATAAAAAAATACTTTATAAGCTTATTAAAGTTAGAGATGCAGAAGAATATAGATTTAATGGCACTCAAGTAAAAAATATGTTAACTAACTACAAGCCTGAATAGGTGAAAAAAATTCTTTTATATTCTGTATTGGCTGCCATCCTAAGGCATTTAAAGAAGAGGTAGAAAAATTAAACAAACTTGGCTTTAAAAACGAATTAACAAATGAAATCATTGAAAAACAGCCTGAAGAACTCTTAAGCGACATTAGAAAAAGCCTGAATAATTCTGTAAAAATTAACCCACTTTCCCAAGATGTTATAACAAACTTTTTTAACGCTCTGGACTCTATTGATAGTAATCTTGCAGACTTTGATTTTAAAAAAAGTTTAACATTGAAGTATACGAGAAAAAGTCTTATTGATGATTTATCCAAAATCCTAAAAGATTTAAAACCAGAACAAAAAAGGGAAACCTTTAACTATTACAGCTTTAATATTGATAATAATAAAAGATTAACAGGATATCCTATAGCTCCTAAAGACAATTCTGAAAATCTTGATATTCCTCAAGGTAAAAAAGAGAGTATAGAAAATATAATAACTAATTTTATTACTAATAATAAAATCTTTTTACCCAAAGAAAACAAAGGATTAGAAGAGGATTTAAACAAAATAGTTCAAGCTTTACCGGAATTTTTAACGTCAGTTGGCAAAATACAACATTATACACAAAAATATACTCTTGATATGCATCAGTTGAAAGACCTCAAAGAGTTTATCACACACCCTAAGTATAAAAAGCTTGATAAAAATGATCAAAAAATAGGTAAACTGGCTATTTTAATTCATGATATTGCTAAAAAAGAAGGTATACCAGATGAAGCTCATCATATAAATTCTGCTATTGATGCTTATTCAATAATTAAAAAGCTTAATCTTCCTTCATTTGAACATGACAGAGTTATTGGTTTAATAAGAAATCATCACTGGTCAGAGGAATTGTCTGAAGCAAAGAAGTCTTCTAAAGATTATATAGCCAAAGATATAGCTTTTAGGTTTAGGAAACCTGAAGACTTTGAAATATCTAAAATTTTTGCAGAAGCTGACCTAAAAGCTATTAATGATACTTTTTATGATGAATATAAAAATAATTTAAAAGATAACATCAAAAAAATACAACCTCTCGTAGATAAAATACAGTCTACAGGCATATGGCTACCCAGAACATCATTAAATACTTCTAAAAATATTAAATATGTCTCTGGAGTAGAAGGAGTAAACGGACCATTAAAAGTTATTGATATTAATAGTTTTAATGAGTTTTATGGAATTATTCATGCGATAGATGAAAACAATTTTACTAAAGAAAAAGCTGAAGTAATTAATAATATTAGTGATGAAGATAGCAAAAGCGTTCTAAGCAATTCATTTATTACGAAAAATAATTTTAATACAATTGACAACCTTAAATATGGTTTTATTTTTAATGCTGACCCTTCTAATCTTATTAGCATTTAGTAAAAAAGATATGTACTCAGGAGGAAAAAAAAATATTGATAAATATACATCTGATTTATTTTCAGATAAAAATTACAGAAATGCATTCTCAAAGATATTAAAGTCCAAGCTTAATATAGATGAAGCAAATTATCGAAATTTATATAAAAATTTATCTCACAAACAAGACTTGCAAGAAATAAAAACTAATACTGTAGGCGATGCAATAAAGGAAACTTTAAAAGAGTTTCTCAATAAAAATTCATATAAACTTAACGGTTATAAATACAATCATAATGAACTTATAACATATGCAGCCAAACCTATAGGCATCTTTGCAAAAGACAACGAGGACGAAAAAGACAAGGAGAACTACAATGTGGGCAACCTAAAAAAGAAGCTAGACGACATGCCCGAAGGCTTAAAATATTTTGCTGAAAAATATAACGTGCCTATTTTAAATGTTACAAAGGAAAATAAAAAAAATACTGATGGCTTAAATGTAACTGCGTAAGGCCAATTTTCTATTTTAAACAGACAAATAATGTTTAATTTCTTCGATTAATTCGATAGCCTCTGTTAGCAAAGTCTCTAACAGCTCTTTATTTGGAATAAAATCAGGCTCATAATCACTTTCTTGCCGATATTTAAATGCTATCTTATATATTCTTGCTTTTTCTTTTGTTATTATGCCAGTTTTAACAAATTCCCTATTAAACCACCCAATAAGCTGACCATGCTTTGATGTAATAAATCCTTTAGATTGTGCAAGCGCTGACACCGTATAAAAAATGGAATAATAAAGCCTGTTCTGTGCAGCCTCCAAGTCATCTGTATTTAATAAATTTTTTGTTGCTTTTAGAGCTCTATCTGATTTATATAGCCAATTTTGTATTAATAAATCATTTTCATCAGGCATAATAAATCCCTTTTTTAATTTCTCTATTATAAATATAATTCTTTTCTAATGTTTGTGGCGTAAACGCATGAAAGTCGATTAATATATCATATTTTAATTCTAAATCATAAACTTTGTAGTCAATTTCCAAATCAAAAGTTCTATCTGTGCTAAATACAGCAGCTATGTCTATATCACTATCGGGAGATGCTGTTCCTTGCGCTTGAGAACCATATAAGTACAAACCTTCAAAGTCTTCGTATTCATTTAACTTGTCTCTCAGCTCTTTTGCAATTTCTTTAGCGTTTAACATTTTAAATTCCTTTTAATATTAGCTTCAATAATAAAGCAAAAACTACAGATTTTAAAGATTCATATTTTCTTGACCCACGCTCGTGATAAAATTATTAGTATACTACTTCTAATTTTTAATTGATGAGTAGTATATATACTGATGTTATCAAGGAGAATAGCGATGAGAAGCGATAGAATAAAAAAAGGTATAGATAGATCACCACACAGAGGCTTATTATACTCAACAGGATTATCCCCATCAGAAGTTAAAAAGCCTTTTATCGGTATAGCAAGTAGCTTTACAGACTTAGTGCCGGGACATGCCGGAATGAGAGATCTGGAAAGAGCTATTGAAAAAGGTATCCACACCGGCGGAGGATATTCGTTTATATTTGGTGTACCTGCTGTGTGCGATGGCATAAGCATGGGCCACTGCGGAATGAGATACTCACTCCCATCAAGAGACTTAATCGCTGATTGCGTAGAAACAGTTGCATCTGCTCACGCTCTGGATGGCCTCATATTATTAACAAACTGTGACAAAATTACTCCAGGAATGATAATGTCAGCAGTAAGATTAAACATACCAACCATTGTTGTTACAGCAGGTCCAATGGCTGACGGAAGCTGCGAAGGGCAAGCAGTAACTTTAATAAGAGGTACATTTGAAGCAGTAGGCCAATACAAAGCAGGTAAAATAACTGAAGAACAACTTGAGAAAATGGAATTAAGCTCTTGCCCAGGCATAGGTTCTTGCCAAGGATTGTATACTGCAAATACTATGGCTTGCTTAAGTGAAATAATGGGCATAAGTATGCCGGGTTGCGCCTCAGCCGGTGCAACTTCTGCTAAAAAGAAAAGAATAGCTTTTGACAGCGGTGTAAAAATTGTTGATTTAGTTAACAAAGATATTAAGCCAGATTCTATAATAACTAAAGAAGCTTTGAGAAACGCTGTTATAGCTGATTTATCCCTTGGAGGTTCTACTAATTCAATTTTACATTTGCTTGCTATTGCAAATGAAGCAGATATTGATGTAACTTTAAAAGATTTTGACGAATTAAGCAATAAAGCCAAACAAATAATAAAACTCGATCCATCCAGCATACTTACAATGACTGACCTGGAAAAAGCAGGCGGTATTCCGGCTGTAGTTAAAAATCTTATGGAAGGAAAAGCAGGACTTACTGATACAAACACAGTAGCCGAAATGAAGCTTTCTGAAGTTGCAGAAAAAGCCTGGGTTGATACAAATGTAATAAGATCAACAGATAATCCAATAACACAAGAAGCTGGCCTGGCAATTTTATCAGGAAATATTGCTCCTGATGGTGCCGTAATTAAAGTTTCCGGTGTTGATAAAGAATGCTTTAACTTTAAAGGTATTGCAAAAATATATAACAGCGAAGAAGAAGCTATGAAAAATATAAATAACGATAAGGTTAAAGCCGGTGATGTTGTAGTTATAAGATATGAAGGCCCTAAAGGCGGCCCCGGAATGAGGGAGATGTTAGCGCCAACTTCTACAATTATGGGTAAAGGCCTTGGTAAGTCAGTTGCGCTTATAACAGACGGCAGGTTCTCAGGTGGCACAAGAGGCTTGTGCATAGGCCACATGGCACCTGAAGCAGCTCTGGGCGGAACTATTGCGTTATTAAAAGATGGTGATGAAATCGAGATAGATATTAATAAAAGATCTTTAAATGTTTTAATTTCTGATAAAGAATTAGAAAAAAGAAAACAAGGCTTTAAAGAAGTTCCTTTAAAAGTTAATAAAGGCTACCTCCTTAAGTATGCCAAAAATGTTTGCTCTGCCAGCCAAGGAGCTGTAAGTAAACCTCAAGATTAAAAAAATATGAATTAAAGAAAAAAGAGGATTTAACCTCTTTTTTCTTTAATTCATATTTTTTTCTGACAGCTAATTTTAGCCAGGCAATTCTAATCTTTTAGCACGTTGTTCCAAAGTTTCGCCAGAGTATGGATGGTCATGAAATTGATGCAGAAAACCCTCAGCCTTGTTTGGATCAATTGCAATCGCAATTAGAGCTTCATTTACTTCTTTCTTAGAAAGTTTTCCATCAAGAGCACCCTTTCTCTCTGGATTAGAAGACGGAGGAGTATCAGCATAAATCCAAAATGCAACAGCTTCTGATTCACTAATTTGACCATTATCATCCAAATCAATAATATCTGCAAAAACTCCTGCCTGCTCTTGGTTGCCAATTATTTTTTGCGTTGATTTGACTAGCACAGTAGAATTAATGTAACGAGTACTTACTGCAGCTCAATATTATTAAAACCTATAAATAAATCACTAGAATAAAGTCAACACAAAGTACTATTAGTAAATACTTGTTAAAATACCTTATCTTTCTAATTAAAACCTTAAATTTTAATCAGTTTAAAACTCTACTATGGCTCACTCATTTAATACCTATTATTATAAAAACACTTGATGTTTTAAAATTGACTAAATTATAAAAAAGAGGGCTGATCAATATACGACCTGTAGCCCTCTTATCTCATTTACCCTACTCTCTAACCTATCTATTAATATATTCTTTTAGATGTTTTATTCGAGAGGAAGCTCTTAGTTTTTTTATGGCGGAATCCTCAATTTGCCTTATTCTCTCTTTAGAAAAACCAAATATTTTCCCCAACTCTTCAAGCGTTTTTGAGCGAGGTACACCTATACCAAAACGCTCTTTAATAATACTTTTTTCTCTATCGCTTAATATACTTAAAGCTTCTTCAATATCATTTTGTAATAAAGCATTGGTTGCTTTTTCATGAGGAGTTTTATTAAACGTATCCGGTACATAATCTTGTAAAAACAAATCTTCACCTACCGGCATATCTAGGCTGACTGGTTCTCTGGACATAGCCTTTTTAACATTGGCCAATTTATCAACAGGCATTTGCATTTTCTCGCTCATTTCCTCAAGTGTCGGTGCCCTGCCTAGTTCCAACGATAATTCTATTTTTACCTTTTTAAATATTCTTATCTTATCAGACATATGAACGGGTATACGAATAATTCTGGATGTATTTGCTATACATCTGATAATTGTTTGTCTAATCCACCATGTGGCGTACGTGCTAAATTTAAAGCCTCTTCTATAATCAAAGCGCTCTGCTGCTCTAATTAGTCCCAGACTTCCTTCTTGAACTAAGTCCATAAAAAGCACACCTTGACCAACATATTTTTTTGCAATACTTACAACTAATCGCAAATTTGCTTGGATTAATTTATTTTTAGCTACAATAGCTTCATGTTTAGCGCCTTCTCGAATTTTTTTACCAAGCTCAATCTCTTCTGCTGGTGTAATCATACGCCTTCTACCAATATCGCGCAAATACATTTGCAAAATATCGTCAGTATTTGAGCCGGTTGTTATAGGCTTAGTTGTACTCTTTACAGAAAGAGGCAACTCTTCACTACTATCTTCAAGCGCTATTTCTTCTTCAAAAATTAAGTTAGTTAACTCTTTTTCTATTTTATTATCTTCTTCTTCATCTATTTCTAATAAAACATCTATATTAAAATCATCTTCTTTTATACCCTTGGAATCTACAATTTTAGACTTTACCATATTTTATATACCCTTTTATACTTGCCAAGCTAAACAAATATTAAATTTGAAAATTTCAAACTCTTCTGAATTCTATCGACGCAGACATAATAAATTTGTTTCGTATTTAAGAGATTTTGAAAATAAAAAAAATTTAAAAAAATTAAGGTTAGTATATAATAACAGACAGAACATAAGTAAAAAGGACAAAAAATTGAAAGCAATAGTTATCGGAGGCGGGTTAGCAGGATCAGAAGCAGCTTTACAATTAGCTTCTCGTGGTATAAAAGTAGACCTTTATGAAATGAGGCCTTTGTTAAAAACAGGTGCGCACAATACAGATATGTTAGGCGAGCTGGTTTGTAGCAATAGCTTGGGGTCGAATGATACGGGAGCAGCAAGTGGTTTGTTAAAAGAAGAATTAAGATTGTTTAATTCATTTTTAATAAAAGCCGCAGATAGGCACAAAGTGCCTGCAGGTAATGCTCTTGCAGTGGATAGGGATTTATTTGCAAAAGAAATAACTGAAATGATAAATTCTAACCCTAATATAAATGTAATAAAAAAAGAGTATACAAATATCCCTAATGAGCCTGTAGTGGTAGCATCTGGACCTTTAACCTCTGATAATTTAACAAAAAAAATTATTGAATTTACAGGGCAAAATAATCTTTATTTTTATGATGCAATAGCCCCAATAGTTGAAAAGGATTCAATAGATTTTGACATAGCTTTTATTGCAAATAGATATGATAAAGGCGACGACGCAGCCTATATAAATTGTCCGCTAAACGAAGAAGAATATAATAATTTTTATAATATCTTGATAAATGCACCTAAAATAGAATTAAAAGAATTTGAAACAAACACAAGCAAAGCAAAATTCTTTGAGTCTTGTATGCCTATAGAAGTTATA
>JANQFW010000010.1 GCA_028277625.1 Candidatus Gastranaerophilales bacterium
TCGTTTTTGGTCCAACGGCGCAAGATAACAATTTTATTTCGCAGTCTGTAATATAGAAATGCTGCGTATTTATCGTTGTCTTTTGGGCATGTGTCTTCAGTTTTTGGAGCTTCTGCCGGCAAAATAAAATAACCTCAATCTTTTATCCAAATTTAGCATAATATATCTTTTATTTATTTAATATGTATTATAGCAGTTTGAAAAATCCTTTGCAGAAATCTCTTTGGATTTTCAGAAAAAAGGACTATTTTGTTAAATTATTGTTACATTTTTTGAAAAATAAACAATTTTTATTAAAAAAATTATTTTATATACTTGGGTAAAGGCAAGTAAAAAAGAATTAAACGAAAATTTGGTAATGTGCTAACGATGGTGGTTCTGAAAAGAACCTTTTTTTATTTTGGGTGATAGTCATCACCTTTTATTTATGTCATCGCTACACTCCCACAAAAATACTTTTCATATTATTAAATCGAATTAAATCTGATTAGGACTGCAGCATAAAGTTTTTTTGCTATACTTAGAGTTATTAAAACTTAATATAAAAAAATTATACTGAACCTTAAAAATAAAATAATGCTAGAAGGACATACTTCACTTGAGTTCAAATATTGAAATATCATTGATAATCTGTACATGCAACAGAGTAGATATGCTCTACGACCTGCTAGAATCTATTGATGCGCAAAGCTTAGACAAATCAAGATTTGAAGTTCTTTTGATCGACCAGAGCGATGACGATAAAGCAAAAGACCTGGTCAAAGACTGCAAGTGGATAAATTATACTAAATTGGACTCAAAAGGGGTGTCAATCTCAAGAAATAAAGGTATTGCAACAGCAGCAGGTGAGATTTTGGTGTTTATCGACGATGATGTGCTTTTGGGTGAAAAATATTTAGAAGAAATTTTAAACTTTTTTAAAACCTCTGAGCTAAAGCCTGATATGATAGGCGGAAAAACCTTGATAGACTTTATTGGCAAAAAACCTGACTGGCTAAGTGGACGTTTATTAGAAGTATTAGCAGCGTCAGACTTTGGAGATGAACCCAAATATTATAGCGAACATCCAAAGCATGTGCCTTATACCTGCAATATGGCCATCAAAAAATCTTGTGCCCAAAAAGTGGGTGGTTTTTCTGAGTTGATTAGCAAATTAGACCTAAAAATTGCAGTTAATGATGATGTTATTTTTGCTAACCAGGTTAGACAAGCGGGATATAATTTGGTTTATAACCCTAATATGCTAGTTTATCACAGAATGCCGGCTGCTAGATTGACATATGATTATTATAAAAAGAAATATTTTTCGCACGGGCGATCTGATGCTTATGCTTATTATCTTTTAGGCATGTATAAATTTAAAGATATTTTTGGAAAATTGTTTTTGCACTCTAAGCGCTTGTTAGAGGGTTTTATTTTGCAGTTTTTTAAGAAGGATTTGACGGAAAAATATTATCAAAATTTAAGAATATATTATAATGCAGGGTTTTTGGCAGCATTATTTGATTTATTAAAGAAAAAAGGTAAGACCACCCTTTAGTTTAAGTGGCCTAGCTGTTATTCTACAAAAAAACTTTTTATAACTATCTTTTTAAACAGCCTTCGTAAAAATAGTTTTTAACTCTTTCAAAGACTTCTTCAGGCTTGATAGTTGTTTGAGCTATATTACTTTTTATGGCTTCTTCTGCAACTGCCGCTGCAACTACAGGAGGAACTCTTAAATCTAGCGCATGAGGAATAATATAATCAGGGTTTAATTCATCCTCTGTTATTAGGTCAGCTATAGCCTTAGCAGCTACAATTTTCATCTCGTTTGTTATCTTTTTAGACTTAACATCTAAAGCGCCCCTAAAAATGCCGGGAAATGCCAGTGAGTTGTTCACCTGATTCTTAAAATCAGACCTGCCGGTTGCTACAACAAACGCACCTGCTTCTTTAGCTTTATCCGGCATAATTTCAGGGTAAGGATTTGCAAGAGCAAACACAACAGGATTATTATTCATAGACTTAACCATATCCTGTGTTAGTACATCTTTTGCACTAAGCCCGATAAAGAAATCCACACCTTTTATAACTTCTGCTAAGTCGCCTTTGACTTTATCAGGGTTGGTTCTTTTTGCTATTTCAGATTTATAGTGATTCATACCATCTGCTCTACGATCCCATATGGCACCTCTTGTATCGCAGAGGATTAAATTTTTAACACCACTTTGCAGCAATAGATTAGTTACCGCAATAGCGCCTGCACCTGCACCATTAACAACAATCTTGATATCTTCAGCTTTTTTGCCTGTTAATTTTAGTGCATTTAAAAAGCCTGCAAGCACAACAACCGCAGTACCATGCTGATCATCGTGGAATATAGGTATATTTAGTTTGTCTATTAGCTTTTTTTCTATTTCAAAACATCTTGGTGCTGCAATATCTTCCAGGTTTATGCCGCCCCAGATTGGACTTAATTGGCTGATGATTTCAACAAGCTCATCTACATCTTGAGTTCTAAGACATATTGGCATAGCATCAACACCACCTAATGACTTGAATAAAGCCGCTTTACCTTCCATTACAGGCAAAGCACCTTCTGGGCCAATGTTACCCAAGCCAAGCACTGCTGAACCATCACTGACCACTGCAACAAGATTGCCTTTTGCGGTTAAATCAAGCGCTCTCTTAGGGTCGTTTGCTATTTCTTTTACTATTTTATTAATTTCTTCAACTGAACAGATATCATCTAAACTACTAAGTTCTTTTAGTTTTAGTTTTGATTCTACTTGAACCACACCGCCGGTTCTTCTGTGTAGTTCAACAGATTGATCAACCAAGGGCATAGATGCTTCTTCCGGTTTTGCTTTTTCGAACCAGGAGTTTTTGCCCTCTGTTGTGTATTTATTATACTTGTCTATAATTTGCTCTAGTGTTAAGCCGTCTTTTGCATTGCCGTTTTCAATTAATGCTTTGGCTGTTAAGGTCAGAACTTCCCTTGCAAGCTCGAAAGCTTTGTTTTTATATTCATCTGGGTTTAACTCTGCTATGACGTTAAAAATGTCTTTTGGTATGGCTGTAGCCCCTGTATCTATAACAGATCTAAACAACATGCTCTCTAGTATATTATTTTTATTAATTAATTGCGAGTATTCGTGGCTGTATAAAACAGGTATATCTATTTTATCTTTTATTATATTTTGAACTTCTTGCGATACGCCTGGAGAAACCTTTAACAAATCAATGCCTGCGAAGTTAGGAGTAAGTTTTAGCAATACATTAGCTAATTTTTCTATGTTATTTGTATCAACAACCAGCGGATAAGCATCTATTGCAGCGTATTCTCTATAATAAATCGCTTTTTCTTCTACTGATGGTATTGAACAAAGAACATTAGCAGATTTATCTCCCGGTGAGCCATCTGTTATTACTGCAATAGAATTGCCTCTGTTTGTTAAAGTGAATGATTTTTTTACATCGTCTGCAACAACTGAGCTAACTTTTCCTACGCCGGGAGTATAAACTAAACTTAATGAATAAGAGTCCCTTACAGGTATTTTTAGGTCTATCCCCCATAAACCATTGTATTTTTCCCTATAATATACACTATTTTTCATACTTACAACCCTTTATATATAAATTAAAACCATGTAATTAAAAGATGTTTTGCATTACATATTTAATTTAAACATAAAGATTCGGGTTAAAATACTTTATTTTATCAAAAATTAGTATCTACAGATGCGTCAGAATACTCATTAGGATAGTCTTCGAACTTATCCAGCACGCCAACAAGCTTATTAAGTTTCAAATCAAAATCCAGTATTCTCTTTTCGAGCGTATCCATTCTTTTCATTACCAAGTTACTGTTTTTTCCGGTTTCATTCATAGCTGTAACCTGTCCTGCGATAAACTCTAATATCGATCTATCTTCTTGAGGTCTTAAGCCCTCTTGAGCCTTTTGGATTCCATCCAGCTTTTTATCCAAGTGTTGAAAGCGTACTTCCATGTTGCTAAATCTTGAATAAATTCTTTTTAGATTTTCATCAACAACGTTTCTCATCTGCTTAAAAGATGTTTCTATCAAGTAATTGATCTTATCTTCAAATTCAGTTAGATTACCGGAATTATATTCATAGTCATAGCTGCTCTCCTTTGTTGTAGGACTTTCCAGCATGCTTTGACTTAATTTTCTCAGCTCTTCTCTTACTCTTGCTTCGTAAGCAGAAATAGAATGATTAATATTAGACATCTGCTGAGAGACACTTGTTAGCTCTGTGTCTAATTTTTGAAAATTATTTGTATTATTCTGTTCTAAATTAGCTATCAGGGCATTTAGTTCTAGCTTGAAGTTATTAACTGCACCTGATCTGTCCATTAGACCTTCAATGCGCTTATAATTTAGGCTCATGTCTTCTCTGGATAGAGATAAATCGTTAGACATCTCTTTTAGCTTAGATAAAATATCAGTATTTAAGCTTTTTAGTTCTTTATGCTCGTTATCAGACTGAGCCAGTGCATTGCCTATATTACCTTCTAGCTTATCTATCTTTTTGGCTACTTTAATAAAGTTAGAGTCAAACTTTTCCAGGGCATTATTTAGCTCATTTTTTAGAGAGACTATTATACTTTGAAGTTCTTCATTTTTCTGATTACCTACAGTTAAAAGGTTTTCCATTGATTTGGAGTGCTTTTGTTCAACTGCTTGCATTTCTTCTTTAATAAGCTTAAATTCTACGAATAGCTTTTTAAGCTTATCATCTTTTATGTCTTTTACGTCGTCTTTAATGTCTTCTACAATATGTCCGGCACTATCTATCCATTCTGCCAATTGAACCAGAATATTTTTAATTGTCATATAAGAGTTTTGATTGTTATTAACAGTATGGCTAAGTCTGTTAATCATGTTAAATAAATCTTTTAAGCTTTTTATAATGTGTTTTCTGGAATCTTGAACAGAAAAGCTAATTTGCACCAGGTTATTTTTTAGCCCTTCATTACTGGAGTCAAAATTGCTATTTAATTTGTTTAATCTATCATTTATTTCCTTTGTAGGAGATTCTATTAACTGCCTGCATTCATTTAATGAGGACTTAATAAATTCAGCATCTCCCGAGGTGTTTCTCATAAAATTACTTGTTTTGGTGGTTAAATCGGATAAATCTGTTTTTAACTCATTAAACCTGCCAAAAATATTGGTCATATCGTTTCTTAAGTCCATAATGCTTGATGGACTTGGAGTTAAGCTTACATTTTTTGATGAAGTTTCTTCCAATAAATCTGAGAGCTTAATAAGTTCTTCTGAGTTAAGCTTGATTTGACTCTTAATTTCTTCTTGTTTGCTTATGATATTAGAGTAGTTGTTGCTAACTGTTTCATTTAGCCGGCTTATTTCATCACTATCGCCATTGCTGCTATTGTAGGCTTCGCACAATTGGCTTAGCTTGGCAATATTTTCGTTTATTGTTTCAGTTATTGCTTCGCTTAGTTGATGATTATCATTGTTGTTATTATTGCTATTACTGCTAACAAAATCGTATATTTTATTTATACCACTGTTATTATTGTCAATAGCATCATGTAGCAGATTAATTTCACTATTATAGTTGCTAACTATCTCATTTAAGCGGTTAATTTCTACAGTATTATTGTTAATAGTGCTACTGAGCTCATTATTTATATCATTAACTGCCGAAATATTTTTTAATAGATTCTCTACTCGTTCGTTGGTATCTTTAGATACATTTACACTGTTATCAACACTTTCGGCAAATTCTTCCGTTATTCTTTTCGACTCAAGAGCTATATTAATTATTCGGTCAAAAGCTTTTTCCGCTTCTTCAATAACACTAGGAAGCACGCTATTGTAATTGTTATTAGGAGTCTTTAATTTTGCAGAAAAGTCCGTTTGTGCCAAATTTTCTACAAAAGATTTTAACTCATTTAACTCTTCATAAATTATAGAAATTTTTGCATCTAACCCGGGAGTCTCTGGATTATGTTCAACTACGCCTAAACTGCTTTTAATTATATTAATATCATTTAATATATTAAAGACTTCATCTTTTATAGAATTTTCTTGCAGTTTATCTTTAATGTATTCTATTTTTTCAGATATTTCCTGGATACCTTCAGTGTTATCTATGGAGCGGTCTGGTTCTCTATAAGGTTCAGCGCCTATTGATTTTATACTATTTTTTACTTCTTCCAGCTTAAAGCTTAGCTCTTCAAATTTTTCTTCTGTTTCCAGTGATAGAAGCTGATTTTCTACTTCTTCTACATAAGTATTAATATCAACACTTTCCTGGCTAGCTTTAAATTCTTCGAACTTTGCATTTAATAAACTTAAAATAGCTTCTGAATTAAACGATGTTGACTTTTCCTCTTTATCTTCTAAAGCAGAATTATATTGAAAATCATTAAGCTTAGAATTTAATTCATCCAGTTTTTCAACTATAGCGTTATCAGTAGATGGCTGCTTTTCTTTTATATCCTGAAGACTTTGTAGAATATAAGCTATTTCATCTTTTATGGTAATAGATTGTATTTGAGCTTCAATGTCATTTAATTTTTCTTTTGTTTCTTCTACTGCAAGCCTATCTTTTAGTTCTTCCAGCCTGCCTATTATTTCAATTACTTCATCTCTGACATACAATTCTTCTGCTTTACTTTTAAAATCTGCCAATACTTCGTTAAAAGATGTACTGTCTTTTAATTCATCAATTTGTTCTTCTAACTCTAAGGCTGAAATGTGATCCTTAAGCTCTTGAAGTTTATCTAAAATAACAGAAATATCTTCTTTTACAGCAAAATTTTCTGACCTTTGCTGCAAATCAACAAGCTTAGAGTCAGAGTCTTCTATACTGGAAACACTTTCACTTATTTTGTTTAAAGTAACTCCAACGTTTTCTATCTCAGATTTTATAGATAAGCCTTCTTCTTGCTTGTTTACTTCAAATACTGTTTGATCAAGTTGCAGCTGAGATGCTTTGTCTTTAAGTTCTTCCAGAGCAGCAATAATTTCATTATTTCTACTGTTTAAATTATTTTGCAGATTTTCTACAGTTTCTTTTTTCGCCAAATTAGATATATTATCGTTTATTGAATCAATGCTCTGCATTTTGTCTAAAATATTAGACATATCATCACTTATAGATAAATATTCTATTTTGTTTGTTACTTCTGATAGCTTTTGCTCTAAATATTCTTGCGAGAGTTTATCTGTAGGTATATCTTCTATTTTATTGGTTATATCAGATAATTTTTGCTCAATATCACCCTGAGATAGTTTATGCTTTATTTCTTCCAGGCTGGCAATAATTTCAATATTTTTATCATTTAACCTATCTTGCAGTGCTTCTATAAGTTCAGCTTTAGGCAAATTAGATATATTATCTTTTATTGAATCTATATTCTGAACTTTATCTAAAAGACTGTACACATCATCTTTTACGGATAATTCTTCTATTTTATTTTTTACTTCTGATAGTTTTTGATCAATGTCATCTTGAAATACTTTATGCTTTATTTCTTCCAGGCAGCCAATAATTTGTATATTTTTATCATTTAAGTTATCTTGTAGGTCTTCTATAGTTTCACTTTTTGGCAAGTTAGATATATTGTCATTTATTGAGTCTATATTTTGTACTTTATCTAAAAGACTGTATACATCGTCTTTTACAGATAGTTCTTCTATTTTATTTTTTACTTCTGATAGTTTTTGATCAATATCATCTTGTGATACTTTATTTTTAAGTTCTTCCAGACTAGCAATAACTTGATTATTTCTATTGCTCAAGTTATTTTGCAGTGCTTCTATCAGGTCAACTTTTGGCAAATTAGATATATTGTCATTTATTAAATCTATATTTTGCACCTTGTCTAAAAGATTGTAAATATCATCCTTTACAGGCAATTCTTCTATTTTGTCTGTTACTTCTGATAATTTTTGATCAATATCATCTCTCAAGACTTTATCTTTAAGGTCTTCTATGTTAGCAAGAATTTGAGCATTTTTATCATTTAGATTATCTTGTAAGTCTTCTATGTCTTCATTTTTTGCCAAAGCAGACATATTCTCATTTATGAAATCAATACCTTGCACTTTGTCTGAAATATTATATATTTCTTCTTTTAAAGAACTTTCTTGAGCTTGAACTTGATATTTTATTTCATTTAAGGCTTTATCAACTTCTTCAACTTGAAATCTGTCTTTTAAGCATTCAAGCCTGCCTATTACTTCGCCCAAATCTTCTTTTACAGACATTTCTTCTATTTTTAGCTTTATTTCTGAGAATTGGCTGTCTAATTTTTCTTGAGAAATTATTTCTCTAATGGTCTCTAAACGATCTATTAATTGAGTATTTGTCTCATTCTGGCTATTTCTAAATTCTTCTAGTGCCTCACTTTTTGCTAAGGCAGGTAATTTATCATTTATCGACTTTACATTTTCAAATATATAATTATTTAAATCTTTTAAAAGAGAAGTTAGTGACACCAGATTTTGATTAAACATATCTATTGATAAATCTTTTTTAAACAGGTCCATAGAGTCTTTAAAATAGCTTTCTAGCCCTTTTAGCTCTTGAGAAAATTCTTCAAATTGATTTTTAATCGTGCCTTCTTCAAAAAACAGCTGTAGGTTTTCAATCCCATTTTGTACAGATACGGATGACTCTTTTAGTTGTTCTACTTCATGTTGAAAATATTCAACATGATTAGCAACTTCGGTGCCAAATGCAATGTTTTGTTTTTCTATTTGTTTCTCTAGGTGAAAATTTATAGATTCACTGGTTTTATTTAAAACATTTTCCAGGTTAGAAAAGCCTTCTTTAAGCTCACTAGAAGAACTATCAGAGTGATAAGAGGTTATCGCAAACGATTTCATTTCGGCAAGAAAACTGCTAAACTCGTTTAATCTTTCTTCTATATCAGCAATTCCAAGCTTAATCTCTTCTACGCCATCTTCTGAGGGTACTGCTTTTAGCAGTTCAAAAACTGCATCAAATTTTTGGGTAACGCCCTGGACCTCTCCTTTTAGTTGGTCTATTTTTTCAGTTTGAGAGTTTTTACAAACTTCTTTAATTTCTGTTGTTATTAGTTCTAATTTTTCGAGAGTGTTTTTTATGTATTCATCTTCTTGATTTTGAGCTTGATTTTCAATATGGAATTTTAGTTGATCAAATCTGGAGTTTATAGCATTAAAATTCTGCTCATAGCTTGATAATGAGCTTTTTAAGCTTTCCAGGTCAGTTTCTGTTGTATTGTCTAATTTGTCATAAATTTTATTTATATTAGATTGAGAGCTCCAAAACTCATCTTTTAATCCACAGACAGAATCCTTTAAGATTTCTATTTGCTCATTGCAGTGATTAAATATTTTTTCTTCTTGAATTTCTGTAGAAATATTTATAATTTTTTTAACTATATCTTCTAAAGAGCCTACTTTTTCTTCTATGATATTTTGTTTTTCTTCAATTTCTTGTTTTAAATCGGTTAGTGCCAACTCAAAGTAGTCTACACCACCTGTCTGGGCAATAACATCTACTTTTGCTTCAAGACGATTTAATACTTCATCGCTTTGACCGGAAGATGCTACCGGGTACTTTTCTATAAACTCTTCTACTAAAGAAGCTAACCTATCAATCTTATTATTTTCAAACTCCATAGAAGAAACTCTCCCTAATCTAATAAATATTCCAAACTCTATCTTAAATAATTTTATAAAAATAGACTTAATTAAACAACTCTAATCATAATTTTAGCAAGTTTTTTAATTTTTAAAAACTATTGTTCCTATCTTCTATAGGTTTAGATAGCACTGTTATAGCCACTTTTTATTAATTTTATTTAATTTAAAGATTTTTTGGTTCGACATATTGACAATTCTACAATGAATTATAGCAACAAATAACTTAACAAAAAATATATTTATTATACTTTTTAACAATAATTATTGAAGTAGTTTCTATTAGCTATAGTAAAAAGTAAGTATATTTTTTTATTATGCGAACAGGGCATAAATTTTGTTTTACAAACTTTTACAATGAAGTTTGTAAATCCTCAACTCTTCTAAATCTACTTGCTACTCGCTTGTCTCTGATTCTTAATCAGGGACTTTTTTTTTACTCTTAATGTATGCTCGTCTTTTTCTTCCTCATCAAAAAATGCTTTAGATGTAATATTTAATCAACTTCGCATAACCAATCAATAGCATTAATTTGTTTAATTCCCTTATGTGATGTCATAGGAAATTCATCAAGTGTAAGCAAAAACTTGGGATTATGATCTTTTATGGAGTCTAATGGCTTTAGCTCTCTTACAAGAGTTTCCTCATTGTTGACAGTCTGAGCAACTTGATAATATTTGATATTTCCATCTTTTATCGCTACAAAGTCTATCTCTAAAGTTCCGATTTTTCCTACGTATATCTCATATCCTCGTCTTAGAAGCTCTAAATAGACAATATTTTCCAGAATATGTCCCCAATCAGTTTTCTTGGAGCCTAATAGAAAATATCTTAGTCCAATATCAACAACATAATATTTTTCGCCGCTTTTTAAATGCTGTTTCCCTTTAACATCATATCTTCCAACGTGATATAAAATAAAGCTGTTAACAAGAGCACTTAAGTAGTTTTCTACAGTCTGAGGTGAAATTTTTCTCCCATATGAGGTCATTGTATCACTTATTTTTTTGGGGGAAGAAATATTGCCAATATTATCAAGCATAAATTTAATAATACTTTCAAGCATATAAACATCTGAAATCTTGTTTCTTGCAACAACATCTTTTAGAATTACAGAATTATAAATACCGCTTAAGTAATCTTTTATAAGCTTTTTATCATTATCTAGTTCTAATGTATAGGGAAATGAACTATTTTCAAGGTAATTTCTATACTTTTTTGCCAAATCAGTCATATCTGAAAAAGTTGATAAATACTCTTTAAAAGATAAAGGTAACATCTGAATTTCAACATATCTTCCTGATAGCAAAGTTGATATCTCGCCTGAAAGCATATAGGCATTTGATCCGGTAAGATATAAATCAACATTTTTCTTTATAAACAAACTATCTACAGCTTTCTGAAAATCCGGAACGTTTTGAATTTCATCTAAAAATATATAGTTCATTTTATCTGGGATTAGTCGGCTTTTTATATATTTATACAGAATTTTATAGTCTGTTAGCTCTTCATAATCAACGTCTTCAAAGTTTATTGTAATAATTTGGCTTTTATCCACATTATTTTTCAATAAATAGTTTCGGAACATTTCAAAAAGCGTTGACTTACCGCATCCTCTAATCCCTGTTATGATTTTTATAAGATGTTTATCTTTAAACCCTTTTAATTTTTCAATATACTCTTTTCTTTCAATCATACTAACTAAAACCTTTTTTATTCCATTGTAACTCTATTTTTTTTTAAAATCAATAATTTTTTAAAATAAACTTAAAAAAATATTAGAAAAATAGATTTTTTTAAAGTAGAATATTTTTTTTAAAATAGAAAATCGGAAAGTAAACGAATTCTCAGGCATAATAATAAAAGTTTAAATTTAAACCAGAATAAAATATTGTAAAGTTTAATTTATGAACTAAACTTAACTTATAGTAGTATTAATATTTCCTTAAAATAAATAGAAAAATTTAAAATAAATAAAATGAAAACAGCAGTTAGTACAACTGAACAAAATTTAAGGATAAAAGAGGCAGAGCTACCAACAATTGAGCACTCCGGTGCAATTGTAAGAATTTTGGGTTGTGGCTTGTGCGGATCTGACTTGGTTAAAATCAAGGACAAAAACGGCTTAGAAAATATTGTCCACGGTCACGAAATAGTGGGCAATATTGTTGAAATAAAAACACTAAATAAAAATATCCACCTTAAAAAAGGAGATACCATCGTTGCAGGGCATCACGTGCCGTGCTATGAATGCCACTATTGCAATAATAAAAACTATTCAATGTGTTCTAAGTTTAAGCAAACTAATTTTGTGCCGGGCGGGTTTAGTGAATATATTTTTCTTTCTGAAGATCACCTTGAGCATACAGCTATTAAAGTTCCTGATAATCTATCAGAGGTAGAGGCTTCGTTCTGTGAGCCGGCAGCTTGTTGCATCAGAGCAATAAAAAGGGCCGAAACAAAACAAAATGATAAAGTTATAATTATTGGCTTAGGCTCAATTGGCATAATAATGGGACAAGTTGCAAAGCACTATGGTGCTTATGTAATAGGTTGTGATCTGATTGATGAGAGAATTAAAGCAGCTGAAAACCTTGGGTTTGACGAAAGTATAAAGTTTGAAAGCCAAGAAATAACTTCAAAATATATAATAAAACAATGCAACGATATCGGTGCTGATCAAGTATTTTTAACTTCAGGCAGCAAAAGCAGCCTTGATTTGGCTATAAAATCTGTGAGAAATGGTGGAAAAATAATAGTTTTTTCTAGTATTTCATCGCCCTATGCTTATATTCATAACAATGATATATATTATAAAGAGTTATCTATAATAGGGTGTTACTCTGCCTCGCCGGAGGACTTAAAGGATTCAATAGCTATGTTGGGTAAAGGCATTATAAAAACCGACAACTTAACCACTGTTTATGATTTTGATGATATTAACCTTGCAATAGATGACACTGTTAACAACAAGATAATAAAGGCTTATATAAAAATAAGTCAAAACAAAAATGACACAAATAAGGAGCAGTTTAAATAATGAAAGCAGCCTTATTTTACGGACCTAATGACGTAAAACTAGAAGATATACCAAAACCTCAAATAGGACCGGATGAAGTGCTAATAAAAGTGAAGGTAGCGCTTACTTGCGGCACTGATGTAAAAACATTTAGAAGGGGGCATCCTGTAATCATCAAAAGCATTCCATCTTCTTTTGGGCATGAACTTTCTGGGGTGATTGAGGAAGTCGGTGAGAACGTAACAAATTTTTCTGTTGGTCAAAGAGTAGTAGCTGCTAATACAGCCCCTTGTCAAAAATGTTATTATTGCGATATCGGTGAGTATAATTTATGCGAAGATCTTGAAATTTTGAATGGTGCTTTTTCTGAGTATATAAAAATACCTGCAAGCATTGTTAAACAGAATTTATTGCCTATACCTGATCATGTAAGTTTTGAGGAGGCAGCTTTTACAGAGCCTTTTGCAAATGTGTTAAACGGATTTGAAAAAACAGAAATAAAGCCGGGGCAGACAGTAGGTGTAATAGGAATCGGGCCCATTGGATTGATGTTTGTAAAGCTTGCAAAATTTAAAGGTGCCAATGTTATTGCAATGGGGCGAAATCCTCTTAAGCTGGAGCTTGCAAAAACTTTTGGCGGTGCTGATGAGGTAATAGATTTAACAAAAACTAACGATCCTATTAACGATATACTAAGCTACACAAAAGCAAGTAAAGGATTTGATGTAGTTATAGAGGCTGTTGGATTGCCTGAGGTTTGGGAAAAAAGTATTTCTCTTGTAAGGAAAGGTGGGACTGTTCATTTATTTGGCGGGTGTAAATCTGGAACATCAGTTAAATTTGATACTCGCCGATTGCATTATGACCAAATAAAAATTATAAGTGTATTTCATCATACACCGCATTATATAAAACGTTCTCTTAAGATGATTAGCAATGGCGAGATAGATTTTAAACCTTTGATAACAAAGTCAATGCCACTGGATAATGTTGTTGATGCGCTAAAAGATCATGAAGCTGGAAAAGCCATTAAAATAGCTATTTATCCTTAAAAAAATTTTAAAATTATTTACTGATGTGACTTTCTGGACATCTGGGCTTTACTACAATGCTTTGCAGGCATTCAATAACATCATTGGGCTTTAACACCCCTTGGACAACATAATCTTTGATTAAATAGACAGTATTTGCTATTCGCATAAGCTTGTCGAATTCTCTTCTAATTTCGACTTTTGCCTGATTAATGCCGATATTGTACCTGAATTCTTTAGCTTTTACCAAGTCAATTTCCGCAGGTATAGCATTATTCCAGTCTACGCCTCCACCTGCCCTAAGTATAGGTATAATATCTATCAAGTTATCCCATGCTGCCGGTGGCTTGCCTGCCAAGCCCAGGTCGAATTTGTAGGTTCTTTTATTTTGTTTTTCTTCAGCTATTTTTTTCTCTACTGCAAAAACGCTTTGACTTGCATCTTGTGCTTTTTTTAATGCGTTTTCTTCTCTTGCTATATAATCGTATGCCTCTTTGTGCAACAAGCTTTCGGTTCTTAATTTTTCTGCATTATCTATTTCTTTGTTTCTTTTTTTTATTTCTGCATTTTCTTTTTTTATTTTTTTATTAAATTTTTTAATGCAAGCCTGGCCTTTTGTTCGGGCATCTTGTAATTTTTCATACCGCAAACCGGATAATCCTGTAAGTCGTCCAAACAACGAATCATAGGGCTGATATTTTTTAAACTCGTTTATTGAATCTATTGCATCTTTTAACTCTGGATATTCACCGTTATCATATAGCAAAAGTGATTCCCAGTCTTTAGAGTTTAGAGGAGGCGTATTCTTCTTTTTGGCAAGCGGCCATGGCATTTTTCTTTCAGTTTTTGCTATAACTAAATTTTCATAAATTTTAGTTCTTTTTGCAATCCTGCCTATAAATTTTTCATAAATTGCATCATCCAGCAGATATGGGGATATTACTTTATCAAAGTGCCTTTCTGACTCAAACAAGTTACCCTCAAATACTTCATTGATTTTATTAATAAATTTTGAGAAATGCCCTTTAAAGGGAGTACTTTTAAGCTTGCAAGCTTTGTCCGTGCAGTCTATAAGCATATCTATTGTTGCTTTAGAACTTTTTAAGGGGGATTCATACCCATTTGCTAATTTTTTACCTGTATATTGTCTAATTAAGCAGTTATACGCCTGTAAGGATGATACTGCCATTTTATTTCACCCACATACTTTTGATATTAGTTATGAATTAAGTAAAATATTACAATAAACAATATATTCTAAGAATATTATAACTAAATTTTAGTTAATATATTGTTACTGTATTAGCGGGTAGGGGACCTTAAATTTTTAATAATTCATCTAACTTATATTTTAATAATAGTGGATTATTCATTAATAAGTCTTTTGGGATAAAGTCAACGTTTAAGCTATCAGCTACTTCTTTAATATCATAGCTGCCTGATATTATAAGTATATTTTTAACTTTATCCTGGTGAACTTTCATATTTTTAACTAGCCAAGCTCCTGCATAGTTTTCGTTTGCTATGCTTTCCATTTCTAAGTCAGTTAAGAGCAAATCAAAAGGCTGTTCAGAAGCCATGATTTTTTCTAAAGCACTTTGTGCGCTGCTAGCGCATACAATTTCCAGAGTATCTAGCCCATAAAAAGTTTTTATTAGTCCTGCGTGATGATTAAGCCAGTCGCAGATGTCATCGACTATTAGTATTCTATAATTTTTTGATTGATTATTTTCCATAATACTAATATCGTAATCAATACTAAAAAAAGAGTAATCCCATATTTAATTGAGGATGATTAGTCATTTATATTTAATATTTTTAACAAAACCAAAATCTTTATAATTTCTTTACCCAAAATTCTCGATTTAGATATTTTTTAATTTTTTGAATGTGATATATTTTTAAAATACAGACTTAAAGAAGAGACGAGGTAAAATAAAATTGTGCGGAATCATCGGTTATATAGGTAACAAGCAAGTTATTCCAGTAATATTAAGCGGTCTAAGCAACCTTGAATACAGGGGTTATGACTCAGCAGGCATTGCATATTTAGAGAATAGCAATATTAATATATATAAAGCTCAAGGTAAACTACAAAACCTAAAAGACAAAACAGAAGGCCTAATGACTAATAACAGCCTAAATATAGGGATTGGACATATAAGATGGGCAACTCATGGCGTGCCAAATGAAACAAACGCCCATCCGCATGTCAGTTACGGCAATAAAGTAGCACTTGTTCATAATGGAATCATAGAAAACTATAAAGAATTAAAAGATGATCTGGTTAAAAAAGGATATAATATACAATCTCAAACAGATACAGAAATTATTGTACACTTGATAGAAGAAAAATTGAAAGAAACACCGGATAAAACAACAGCTATAAGAAACACATTAAACGATTTAGATGGGGCTTATGCTCTTGGTATTGTTTTTGCAGATGAACCTGAAACATTTTTTGCGGCAAGAAAATCTGCACCGCTAATCGTAGGTATTGGCGAAGGTGAAAACTTTATAGCAAGTGATGTTCCGGCAATACTTGAATATACAAAAAAAGTAATATACCTGGAAGACAATGAAATTGCTAAATTAACAAAAGATAATGTTGAAATATTCAATAAAGAAAATGAAAAAATAGAAAAAAAAGTAGAATTAATCCCATGGGAGCCTGTTGCAATAGATAAAATGGGCTATAAGCATTTTATGCTAAAAGAAATACACGAACAGCCTAATGTTGTAAGGCAAACTCTTTCTGATAAATTACATAGTAGCGAAGAGCCAGTACAGCTAAATGAAGTAAAATTAAACGAAGAAGACTTAAAAAAGCTTGAAAGAATACAAATAATAGCTTGTGGCACTTCATTACACGCTGCAATGGTTGGTAAATACATAATAGAAGAGCTTGTAGAAATACCTGTGGATGTAGAAGCTTCAAGTGAATATATTTATAAAAAGAATATTTCTGGGAAAAACTCTTTAACTATTGGCATATCTCAATCAGGTGAGACCGCTGATACTTTAACTGCAATTAGGCAGTCAAAAGAAAAAGGCTCTCATATATTAATTATAACCAATAGAGTTGATTCAACCATGGCAAGAGAAGCAGATAGCTTATTGCCAATAAATGCAGGTATTGAAGTAAGTGTAGCAGCAACAAAATCTTATACTGCACAGTTGTTAGCATTGTATTTACTTGCTCTTAACCTTGCTGAAGTAAAAAAATCTGTAAGTAGTGAAAAGTTAACGCTTTTAAAAGAAGAACTTTTAAAGACACCTCAACAAATAGAAATCATGTTGAGCAACAAAAAAGCTATTCAGCAATGCGCAAGAAAATACTATGACACAAGAGACTTTATTTATATTGCAAGGGGTATTAACTTCCCTGCGGCGCTTGAGGGTGCATTAAAGCTTAAAGAAATAAGTTATATAAATGCAACCGGCTATCCGGCTGGTGAATTAAAGCATGGCCCTATTGCAATGCTGGATAATACCATACCGGTACTTTCAATTCTTGTGCCTGGTACTGTGTACGAAAAGGTTTTATCTAACAGTGAAGAATCAAAAGCGAGAGATGCCAGCATTATTGCGGTTACGTCTTCTGAAGATGAAAAATTAGACTCTATTTTTGATTATATTATTAGAATTCCGCAAACCGATGAGTTAATATCACCAATAATTACAACTGTTCCACTTCAATTATTGGCGTATTATATAGCTGAATTCCTTGGTAAGGACGTTGATCAGCCAAGAAATCTGGCAAAATCTGTAACTGTAGAGTAGTAAAATAATAAAAATCCTCCTAAAAAGGAGGATTTTTTAACTTGAAGCCGAGCAAGTCGACGCAAAGCAAGGCAAAAAAAGGAAAACTTTATGAAGTTGGAAATTAAACACTTTACATTGGAAAACAAAAAAAAACTAACCACAGATGATATTGAGCAAAACATACAAAAAAAGGGCTACACTCCTTTAAGGTGGTCAATAGTCGAAACCAACCAAAAAAATATCTTATTAGATACGGTTGTTATAAAAAATTAATAAAACTGCTCAACAGGTAAATTGCACTATGCACATTTATTACTATCATTTTATTACTTAGCATGTAAAATAAGAAATAATTAGTACAATAAAAAGGAGCAAAAAATGCTGGAGTTTAATTGGAAAAATGTTGATGAAGCTGTAATTGGAAAAGAGCATGGTATCAATGTAAAAAAAGAATTTGAAAGCTATAAAGGCAAAGTGGCAGATATAGTTTCTGATATATATTCAAATAAAAGTACGGCAGGCAAATGGTTAGCGTGGATGAACCTTGGCTATAATGAAGACTTAATAAAAGAAATAAATGAATATGCGCAGTCTGTAAAAGGAAAATTTGATAATTTATTAGTTTTAGGTATTGGTGGTTCTGCATTAGGCGGTATTGCCGTAACTGAAGCATTATTAAAACCGTATTGGAATGTACTGAATAACGACCAAAGAAACAATATGCCAAGAATATTCTTTGTTGATAATATTGACCCTGATCAAATTCAAGGTTTATTAGATGTTTTAGACCTTAAAAAGACATTAGTTAATGTTATTACAAAGTCTGGCAGTACAGCAGAGACAATGTCTGCATTTATGATTATAAAAGAAATGCTTGAAAAAGAGCCGGGTGCTGATTATAAAAATAACATAGTTGCAACAACAGATATTCACAAAGGTATCTTAAGGCAAATAGCAGATGAAGAAGATTTAAAATCTTTTATAGTACCTGATGATGTGGGGGGCAGATTCTCTGTATTTTCAGCAGTAGGACTGTTGCCGTTTGCGCTTGTTGGTATTGATATTGCAGAAATATTAAAAGGTGTTAGAGATATGGATAAAGCCTTATCTAACACAGATATTAATAATAATATTGCTGCACAAAATGCTTTAATTCATTATTTAATGGATGAAAATGGCAAAAATCTTTCTGTAATGATGCCTTATTCAAGCAGATTAAGATTTGTGTCTGACTGGTATGTACAATTATGGGCAGAATCTTTAGGTAAAGACAAAGATTTAGATGGCAATGATGTGAATATAGGTCCTACACCTATTAAAGCTTTAGGTGCAACAGACCAGCACTCGCAAATTCAGCTGTATAATGAAGGCCCTAATGACAAGCTAATTAACTTTATTAGAGTAAAAGAATTTGACAACACATTAGAGATACCTAAAGTATTCCAAAATACCGGCATCAGCTATCTTGGTGGAAAAACTATCAATGATTTAAATAATGCGGAAGCAGAGTCTACAAAAGTAGCACTTAATGACTATAAAAGGCCAAATGTAACTATTACTTTGCCAAAGGTGAATGAGTACTATTTAGGTCAAATTTTATATATGTTAGAAGTTCAAACTGCAATCGCAGGTGCGCTTTATAATATTGATACATTCAATCAGCCTGGTGTTGAGCAAGCTAAAAACTATACTTATGCTTTGATGGATAGAGAAGGCTATGAAGAAAGCGCTAAAACCTTAAAGCAAAAAATTAATGCTTAATTAAATATTAAAATAATTAGACTTAAAGAGGGGCTTCGGTCTCTCTTTAATTTTAGATGAGCGCATTGATAATACAAAAAATATTAATGTAATAACATCTAGTATGAATACATTAAATATCTTATGAAAAGTCAATTTGCATGTTGTAAATGTTTTTTGATAGACTAAAATAATAAGGTTTCCTGCTTAGAGTATAATAACTCTAAGAACCTTTCAGATTATGCAATCATGTTAAAAAATAATACAAGCTTATGCTCTGAAAAGGCTTTGTTGAATTTAATTAATGAGTGGATTAATAGTAAAAACTACGGGGATAAATATGAAAACTCTTTTTGATGAAACAAATATTGGCAAATTAAAGCTTAAAAACAGGTTTATAAGATCCGCAACGCATTTATCTTTGGCGCAAAAAGATTGCCATGTAAGTGAAAAGCTTTTAAATGCTTATGAGGACTTAGCTAAAGGTGGAATAAGCACTATAATTACAGGTTTTGCTCATGCTTTTGTAGATGAACAGCCTGCTGTTAAAATGATTGGTGCATATGATGATAAGTTTATTCCAGATTTTAAACAAATAACAGAAACTGTGCATAAACACAATTGCAATATAATAATGCAACTAGCATACGGTGGATCTCAATCAAAGCTATTAAAAGCAAAAAGAAAAATTATGGGACCATCTGCGGTTGAGCATATATTTACAGGTATAAAGCCTATTGAGATGACTAAACAAGATTTTAAAGCTTTTTCTGAGAAGTTTGGGGATGCTGCTTTAAGAATTAAAAAAGGTGGCTTTGATGGTGTGCAATTGCACTGTGCGCATGGTTATATGCTTAGTCAATGCTTAAGCCCGTATCATAATAGAAGAACTGACGAGTATGGCGGACCTATTGAAAACAGAGCAAGAATAATATTTGAAACTTATGAGAATATGAGAAAAAAAGTTGGCAATGACTTTCCTATTCTAGTAAAAATCAATTGTTCTGATTTCTTGGGTGAAGATGGTTTGCAATTAGAAGAATGTAAGGTTTTATGCAAAAAATTAGCGGAAATAGGTATAGATGCTATAGAAATTAGCGGAAACGTTGCTTATAATGAAAATGCTCCACTTATTTTTGAGAAAAAAATTAGTAGAGATAAGTCAAGGCAATCATATTTTAGCAAATATGCAGCTGAAATTGCAGCTGAAATAGATATACCTATTATTGTAGTTGGGGGTAACAGAAGTATTGATGTGATGACTGATATATTAAACAGTACAGACATAAGTTATTTCTCACTTTCCAGAACTTTATTATCAGAGCCTGATTTAATAAATAAATGGAAAGAGGATGAGAATTATAACCCTAAATGCGTTGCTTGCAACAAATGTTGGTCACTAAAAGGCAATATATGCATTTTAAATAGATAAATATTTTTTGATCATCAAAGTTAATAGAGTTTTTAAGGGCGCAATGCCCTTTTTTTTATTTTCTTCTCTTTCTTATTAAATATAATCTCTATATTTTTTTAAATAGTAAATTATATAAATAATAATAAATTCGCTGTTAGTTATTGTATAGAACGCTTGTTTATGGTATAACACCACTTATACTACATTGTGTCAATTTAGATATTTGAAACAAAAGGAGAGGTTTTAATGTCACAGAAAAGAGTCTACCTATTTAGAGAAGGTAATTCAGACATGAGGAATCTGCTTGGTGGTAAGGGAGCTAACCTGGCAGAAATGACTAACGCTGGACTTCCAGTTCCTCCGGGGTTAACAATTACTACTGAAACATGTATTGAATACATTGACAATGGCAATAAAATGCCTGTGAGCTTAATGGATTCTGTTAAAACAGCATTAGTTGATGTAGAAAAAGAAACAGGTAAAAAGTTTGGTGATGCAACAAATCCGTTGCTACTTTCTGTTAGATCAGGCGCAAGATTAAGTATGCCTGGTATGATGGAAACCATTTTGAACCTAGGCTTGAACGATGAAACATTAAAAGGGTTAATTTCTTTAACAAACAATGACAGATTTGCATTTGATAGTTACAGAAGATTTCTCTCTATGTTCGGGGGGGTTGTTTTAGATATTGACAAAGATGAATTTGAACATAGATTAGATAAAATTAAAAAATCTAAAGGTGTTGATTTAGACACAGACTTAGACACTGAAGCATTGAAGGAAGTTGTTAAAGAATTTAAAGCTTTAATTAAAGAGAAAACAGGAAAGGATTTCCCTCAAGATCCAATGACTCAATTACAACTATCTATAGAGGCGGTATTTAAGTCTTGGAACATACCAAGGGCTGTGGCATACAGAAACCACTATAAAATTGATCACAGATATGGTACAGCTGTAAACGTTCAAAGTATGGTATTCGGTAATATGGGTAGTGACTCTGCTACCGGTGTATCATTCACCAGAAATCCAAGTACAGGTGAAAACATATTCTACGGTGAGTATTTAACAAACGCACAGGGTGAAGATGTTGTTGCCGGTATTAGAACTCCAAAACCAATTTCTGAACTGGCAATTGAAATGCCTGAATTGTATAAAGAATATGTTGATATCGCACAAAAGCTGGAGCGTCACTATCAAGATATTCAGGACATGGAATTTACTATTGAAAAAGGTAAACTTTACGTTCTTCAAACAAGATCTGGTAAAAGAACTGCAAAAGCGGCATTAAAAATAGCTGTTGACCTAGAAAAAGAAGGAATTATAAACAAAGAAAAAGCTCTCCAATTAGTAGATCCTTCTCAACTTTATCAATTACTATTACCTAGCTTTGATTTAAAAGCTAAAGAAGAAGCTATAAAAAATGGCAAGCTTCTTGCAACCGGTCTAAATGCATCACCTGGTGCTGCAACCGGTATGTTGATATTTGACGCTACTGAAGCTGCTGAAAGAGCAGAAAAGGGCGAAAAAATTATCTTAACAAGAATAGAAACATGCCCTGATGATATTCACGGTATGATCCCATCTCAAGGTGTATTAACGGCAAGAGGCGGTATGACCAGCCACGCTGCTGTTGTAGCAAGGGGCATGGGTAAACCTTGTGTTGCCGGATGTGAGTCTTTAAAAGTAGACTTGGCTAACGAAACTATTACAACTACTGATGGTAAAACATTCAAAAAAGGTGAAGTTATCTCAATAGATGGCGGAACCGGTGAAGTATTTGTTGGCACAATTGCAACAGTTGATCCTGAATTGGGCGGTGACTTTGACCAATTGCTAGAATGGGCTGATGAAATAAAACGTCTTGTTGTAAGAGCTAACGCTGATACTCCAGAAGATGCTGAAAAAGCAATTGAGCTTGGTGCTAAAGGTATTGGCCTTTGTAGAACTGAGCATATGTTTATGGCTCAAGATAGATTGCCTGTTGTACAGCAAATGATTCTTGCTGGTACAGCAGAAGCAAGAAAAGAAGCTTTAGCTAAGTTGCTTCCGTTCCAGTACGAAGATTTTAAAGCTATATTCAGGTCAATGAACGATCTTCCTGTAACAGTTCGTTTATTAGATCCTCCTTTACACGAGTTCTTGCCTAATCATGAAGAATTATTGGCAGAGGTTGTGGAATTAAGAGTAAAGGGAAATAATCCAAAACTCTTAAAAGAAAAAGAAGAATTATTAGAAAAAGTATCAGAATTAAGCGAATCTAACCCTATGATGGGTTTAAGAGGATGCAGATTAGGTTTAACCTATCCTGAAATTAATGAGATGCAAGTAAGAGCTATTTTCCAAGCTGCTTGTGATCTTAAAAAGGAAGGTATGGACGTTAAGCCTGAGGTTATGATTCCTTTAGTTGGTCATGTTAACGAATTAAAAACAGCAAGAGAACAATTAGAATCTGTTGCTAAAGAAGTAATGAATGAAAAGGGTGTTGAAGTTAATTACCAATTCGGTACAATGATCGAAATACCTAGAGCTGCTTTAACTGCTGATGAGGTTGCAGAGTATGCTCAGTTCTTTAGTTTTGGTACTAACGATTTAACGCAAATGACATTTGGCTTTAGTCGTGATGACGCAGAAGCTAAATTCTTAACTAATTATACAGAAAAGCAAATCCTGCTTGAGAATCCATTTGAGACTTTAGATCAGGATGGTGTAGGTCAATTAATGAAGATTGCTATTGAAAAAGGCCAATCTGCAAGACCTAATATCAAGCTTGGCATTTGCGGTGAGCATGGTGGTGATCCTAAGAGTGTTAAATTCTGTAACCTAATTGGATTAAACTATGTAAGCTGTTCGCCTTTCAGAGTTCCTATTGCAAGACTATCAGCTGCGCAGGCTGTGATTGAGCAACAGGAAAAGAAAGTTCTTTTAACAAAATAAAACTTGAACTTATATAGATTCAAGGTTCGTATAAGAGCGAGTGTTAATTATAGCACTTGCTTTTTTTATGAAAGTAATTATTATCTAATTGATATGCAAACTAAATATAAATGTTGTGCATACTCCTTCTTGAGTTTCAAACCAAATTTTTCCACTATGTGCTTCTACTATTTGCTTAGCTAGATATAAACCCAGACCTGTCCCTATTTTTCTTTTTTTCATAGGATATCTTTGAAAAATATTTACTTGTTCCGCTTCTAGTATACCTTTTCCATTATCCTTAATAGACACTTCTATAGTATTATCAACTTTTCTTACTTTTATTTGGATTTCTTTTCCTTTTGTATTGTGTCTTATAGCATTGCTTATCAGATTTACAAGCACGCTTGAGATTTGCCCTTTATCCACTTTTATCAATGGCAGATCAGGCTCAATATTAACATCAATAGTAGATTCTTTATCTTTTGCGAGGTATTTAATGGATCTAACTGCGCTATAGACTAGATCAGCAATATTAACGCTTTGAAGATTAAGCTCTAGTTTGCCTGACTCATAGTGATATAGAGATAGATAGTTATTTACCATATACAGAAGCTCTTCGTTAGTTTTATAAATATCTTGAAGGGTTTCAAAAAAGGGTTCAAATTCTATATCTGCTTTTTTGGACAATATTACTTCTAAAGCCTTTTGTTCAGCAAAAATGGGGCTTCTTAGGTCATGTGTTAGGCCGGCTACAAAAGTATTTTTTTGATTTATTAATTCAACCAGTTCAACTGTTTCTTTTTGCTTTTCTATTAATTTTCTTGATGACTCTTGCTCCATCTTGAGCGAGTGTTTAACCCTTGCCAGCATAACCAAAAAGCTGATAATTAAGCCAAGAATAACTAAGCTATCTATAAAAATATAAACAAGGCTTAGGTTATTATAGTACTCATTTTCGGCTTGAATTCTTTTGTTAACCAGCTCAATAAACTCATCTATTGGAATTATTATAGTTAACTTATCGTTATTATAAGATTCATCATGCATAATTCTTATTGCAAAATCACGCATTGTTTCATTTGGCAGCATTAAATTTTGTATTTTTTCAGGCATTTTTCCTTTGACTGCGTTCATTGCAATTATTTCTTTTTTTACAAGATTGTCTGAATTACTTTGTGCTTGGTCTAATTTTTCGAATTCTTCTGGGGTAAAGCCAAGTTGCTTCATTAAAGTTTTTAGGGAAATTGTTCTTCCATCAGGACGTGAGGCTTTTCCGTTGCGAACATCTAAAATATGCCAAAATAAACTTTCGTATTTTGGATTGCCTGTAACCACGTAGGTTCTTATATACTTTGTTAATTCTTCCGAGCTGGTCCTTAATTCATAAGCAATTTTATTGGATTCATATCCCATCTTTTGAGACTGTAAAAGCTTCTTTTGATTATTTATCAAAAGAAAAGTAAATATAATATATAAAACAAGTAAAATTATTGTAGTTATACATAAAATTTCTTTAAAGCAACATTTTACTATTTTCATAAAGTCACATAAAAATAAACTAATAATGATATTTTTTGATTATTCTTTAATGATTTTCAATACTCCTAGTGTGCTTTATTTTTAGGCAATATCTGGAGTTGCAAAAAGGACAAAGCCTGTTGCTTTAAATCAGAATTCGCCTTTCTTTAAAAATTTATCTAAACATAAAGCACTTCTTTAATACAGAAGAAATGCTTTTATTGGAGATCCTACAATAAAGCCAGACCTTTGAGCAATTAAAGTAACTGCAGAATCTTTTGAAAAGCCGCCATTATCAATTTTTAAATCTAAACCTCTAGTTTGTTGCCTTGGCGATGGTACTCTAACAGCTGAGTCTGATGAACTTTTTTTGCCTCCAGCTTTACAAGCCACTACTCCTTTTATGCCTAATCCTAATCCCATTGCTCCCATCCTAAAACCCTCTTTATCTTCTTTTTTAACTAATTAACTTTTATCTTTTGGTTTATATATTATTCAATAACTGAAAACACTTCTTCTGGCGGAAACCCTTTGTGAAGAGCTTCTTTTTTTACTTTATTTTTTTTAGCTTCAAGTATTTTGTGTTTTTTATTGTATTCTTCTGCTAATGCTGTAGGTGCTGCAAATGAAGTCCCTACTATAAAGGTAGATGCGTGTCTACCAGAATTGTCAAAATCGAAAAACAAGTCAGTATTTTTATCAAATTTAGTGTTTTTATCTTGTTTAGCCTTTTCCTCAAATTTTACGTATTTTAAAAATTCCAGCCCTATAAGCTTTTCTATATACTTATCTATAAATACTCTATTTCTAAGCTCTTTGCCAAGTTCTTGCTCTCTTAATATTGCTTTTTGAATTTTTATCCTAAGATCAGAGCTATCAAAACCAAGAATATGCTTATTTAAGTCAGATAATCTTTCGTGCAACATATTTTTTAGGTTTTTCCTTTCAGCTGAGTCTCCGTATTTTTTTGATATATAATCTAGTAAATTTCCTGATTCATCAAAAAACTGGTCATTTTTATCTATGTCTATATCTAAAACATCAATGATTTCAAGATCTTTCTTGAGTTGCTCTTCAAAAGAGTTTTCTTCAGAAGGAATTTGAACATCATTACCGCCTGTTAAGTTAAACCCTAAAACTTTACCTCTATCATCTTTAATGGCTTCTACGTTATAAGTTCCCTGTGCCCATTCGGAAACTAAAGAATTATCTGCAGAGTAACTCTGTTTATGTCCTTTAGCGTCTGTAGCACCTACAACAACAGCCCCATTAGCAAAACTTGTAGGGCTAAAATAATTCACTCCATCATTGCCTGCTGCTAAATAAACAGGTACTCCTAAGGCGGTTACTCCTTCTATAGCTTTCATTAGCTTCTGGTCTAGCATAGGCAATTGGCCTCGAAGTTCTGCCTTGTAGTCCACTAAATTTTCTGGATTTACCTCCTTTTTAAGTAGCTTAGTAGCACTTAAATGTTTAGAGCCTGAAGCATTTTGGACTGTTTGCTTTTGAAGTAGCTCAGACTTATCACCATAATTTAAAGATGATCCGACAGATAAATTAACCCCATCTATTTGTTGTCCTTGCTTTATAGCACGCTGTAAACCTTCAATTTTTGATATAACTTCTGCGGTTGCCACTTTTCCGTTTTTTAAAATTGGCACAGGCTCTCTTCTTACATTTGAGCCGGGACATAAAGACTTAATGATTGCTTCAATAACTTCTCCATGAGAGCTTTTAGCAATTACATTATCTGAGTCAAAATTATCAACTACAGCAAATACAGGAGACCTATCACTTGTATCCTCAGTAGAGCACGCTGTTATAAAAACTTTTGGCCCTCGTGATGTATACAAAGCCTGACCCCTTTGAACATAACCAACGCCTCTTTTTGCATGAGGAGTTCTCCCACTACTTTTTTGCCTTTGCATTGTATTTGTTGCAGCTAAAAGACCTGCTTGTAATCCAAGTGTCCCCATACGTTAATATCCTCTTTTCCATAACTAATTTTTTTTAAATTTAACCAGTTATTCAAAGTTCAAAATAGATATTTTTTAATAGCCTCAAATAATTATTTACAAAAATTCAAACCATCAATTTTTATCAATTTATTACTCAATAATTTTAAATACCTCTTCTGGAGGAAAGCCGTTGGTAAGACCTTCAGCTAAATCTTTACTGCCTGTCTTTTGTTGATCTAGAAAATCTCTTACCATTGCGGCAGGGGCGGCAAAAGATGTTCCTGCTATTACGCCAAAAGCATTTCTACCAGAGCCATCAAAGTCAAAAAATGGTTTTCCTTCTTTGTCAAACTTTACATACCTTAAGGTTTCCATATCCTCGAGCTTATCTATATATTTATTTATAAACGCTTTATTAGTGAGTTCTTTATTGGGTTCCAAAATTGCTTTTTGTACTTTTAGCATAAGCTTAAAGCTATCAAAACCAAGGATATCATTATTAATTTCAGATAATATGTCACACCTTTTATTACTTATAGCTTTACAACCTTCGTCTTTATATTTTTTTGATATGTAATCTAATAAATTTTCTGAGTTTTGAAAATGTTCATCATCCTTATCTATTTCTATACCTAGAGTATCAATAAGTTTAAGCTTTTCTTCACATTGACTTGGAGGAGGAGTACCATTCACAGGCAATTGAACTTGATTACCACCTGTTAAGTTAAAGCCCAATATTTTACCATCCTTATCCTTGACGGCTACAGTGCTATAAGTACCCTGTGCCCAGGTTGATACCAAAGAATTCTTAGCAGAGTAATCTTCTTCATTGCCTTTTACATCTGTCGCACCTACAGTCTTAGCCTTATTAGTTAAAGACATAGCATTAAAATGGGCTTGACCATTATTACCTGCAGCGATATAGACAGGTATGCCTTGCTCTTCTAAAGCTTCTATAGATTGCATCAACTCTTGCTGGTCATCATTTAATTTTTCTCGCAATTGAGCCTTTTTATCAGCTATGTTTTCTGAAGTTACTTTTTGATTAAGAACTTTAGAAGCTTGTTCAAAATTTGACGTAGCTTCACTTGATATGTTAACTCCATAAAATTGAGTACCCCAATCACTAGCTTTTTTTACTCCCTTAAGGTTAGCTATAAGATCTGAGTACGACAACTCTCCCTCTCCTAAAGGCAATAAACCCTGCCTTTTAACAACGGCACCCGGACATTTTGCTTTTATAATAGCTTCAACAACCTCTCCATGAGACAGCTCCCCTTTTCCGTCTCCGTCAGAATCAACGGTTTTCGTTAGAAAGTTATCTACAACTGCAAAAGTAGGATGCAATACTGCTGGTGTGTTATCATTTTCACTGACTGAACATCCTGCATAAATTACTCGTGGCTGTCCCACTGGAGAAAAAAGCCTGGTTCCTCTTTGATGAGCAGGCATAGATAATGCAGGAGCATTACATTTTCGTCTTCCTGCAAATATTCTGCTATTTGGAAATTGTAATTGTAGTAGTGTTATCCCCATGTTTATATCCTTTTATATACTTAGCTTCACATTTTTAATAATTGCTTAAAGTTCAAAGCAGATATTTATTAATACCTGCAGACAATTAAAATTTAAAATTCTACCCATAAAAAAAAAGAGTGCTCAAGCTTTTAACACTTTAAGCACTCTCTAGTTTTTTAATTAAGAATCAGTATAATTATATCCAATAAATCTGAAGCTCCTGCATTAATTGTGTATCTTCAGATACTTCATCAACATTTTTAAATTCAACACTATTTGAATCTTCATAAGCTGCTATATGATTTATTATACCGTTTATATCTGCAGATAGGCCAGATGACACTTCTATATTTTCAACCGCATATTTAGGATTGTTATACTGTTGAATTGATATAATATCACCCTCGCCGTACTTAAGATCAAGGTAATAGCCACCTCTATCAAAAAATGCAATACTTTCTTTTTGGATTTCTGTACTAAATAATACTCTATCTTCTGTGTCATTGCCCTTATCAAAAACTCTATCCTTGCCATCACCTGTATTAAAGAGATAGGTATCATTACCTTTGTTGCCGGCCAGATAATCATCGCCTTTATTTCCTTTTAGCGTATTATTTTTTGAACTTCCTTCAATCCAGTTATCATAATTATTACCTTCGGCAACAACCGCATTTCCTCGTAGGCATAATTTTTCTATATTATCAGATAGCGTATAGTCTATATAAGAATAAACTCCATCATAGCCTTCATCATCGATAATAACATCATTGATATTATCAATAACAAATCTATCATTACCAGCAGCACCATTCATAGTATCAACACCAGTACCACCATTAAGGTAGTCATCTCCATCGCCACCAGCTAAACTGTCATTACCATTTTTAGCATAAATTTTATCTTTACCTTCTCCCCCTTGAAGTATATTATCCAAAGAGTTTCCAACAATGTTGTTATTTAAGTCATTACCTGTACCTATTATTGCATCGCCTGTTAACTCCAGAATTTCTATACCTCCAGGTAGAGTATAGTTTACAGATGATATAACATAGTCTCGCCCTGCACTATCTATAACAACCTCGCCATTATTATCAACATAGTATCTGTCATTACCAGTGCCACCATTCATAGTGTCAATCCCAGCACCTCCATCTATGATATCATTGCCACTGCCTCCATCGATACTGTCATTGCCATCTTTACCATAGAGCTTGTCTTTATCATCCCCACCTAATAACGTATCAGCACCAGTACCACCATTTAAGGTATCTTGGCCTAGTCCTCCATCTATACTATCATTACCGGCTTCTCCACTAATGTTATCGTTTCCTGCTTGTCCATCGATAGTGTTATCTAGATTATTTGCAGTTATAGTATCATCTTGTTGAGAACCTACAATACTTTTTGTAGCTGAAGCGGTTTCAGATTCGAGCCAATTTTCTTTTCCAAATAGCAAATAAGCTTTTCCTGAGTGATCACCGTTTTCACTTGTATGAGAAGCACCGACTAGTACGTCGTCAATACCGTCATTATTGACATCTCCACCAGTACTCAACCCATAGCCAAAATGGCTGTTAATTTCCTCGCCGTTAATTCTGATCACTTTATCTTGTGATTTTAAGTCACTCATATATAACTCATCAGGAAGTGCATTCCATTCTTCTTCTGGCCTTCCAAAGATAATATAAGCTTCTCCAGGTTTATTTGTTGCTGGTACAGCATATTGATAAGCTCCAACCGCAATATCATTATAGCCGTCATTATTTATATCACCTGCACTTGTCACAATGACACCAAAGTCGTTTTGTTTACCATTACCTATAAAACGAATCATACCATTTGACTGGCTGACATTATTTAAGTCAAATTGTCCATCTTGGTCAGTTAAACTATCAAGATCTTCTTTACTTCTTCCAAATATTAAATATGCTTCTCCTGAATCAAAGCCATCACTATTAGAACTTTCTGCACCTATTATAATATCATTTAGACCATCACCATTAACATCTCCTGCAGTACTAAGACCTTGACCAGAGACATCATCTTCATCACGGCCAATGAATGTATATATCTCATCAGCTTTATTTGCATTAATTAATTCATAATTATTCTTTTGATCTGTTAATGACATCCACTCACTTCTTGATCTGCCCAAGAATAGATAAGACTCTCCTTTGAGATTATCACTATATTTAGCGGATATAAGCAAATCGTCAATTCCATCATTATTAATATCACCCATTTTTTCACTCATGCGCGATAAAGCAGAAAAATTTTCCGGTTTACCAACAAAGTGAATAACTCCATCATCTGACGATAAGTTTTCAATTTCTCCCAGGTTAAATTTATTATCGTCACCAACCAGAGTACTCCATTCTGATTCAGACCTGCCGAATAGCAAATAAATATTACCTGTTATAAAACTATTATCATAGCCATAACCACCTGCACCAATCAAGAAGTCATCATAACCGTCTGCATCTATATCTCCTGCATTAGAAATGCTGGTACCTGACTCACCAGCATACTTGTTTCCAAGGAAGCTATAGATTTTACTGGATTCGTCAATATTATTCATATTAAAATTTCCATCGGTTGGAGCTGCAAAACTGTTCCATTCTGCATCACTTCTACCAAAAATGATATATGTTTGCCCTGTTTTCAAATCAATTGTTGAATCAGAATCCGCACTAACAACTATATCATCATAGCTATCTCCATTAAGGTCTCCACCGTTAGCTACTTTAAAGCCAAATCTCTCTCCGTTTGTCTTACCAATTAGTCTTATGACTTTATTATTTGCCCAGCTGGAATCCGCAGTATTAAATTTACCGTCTGCACCTATTAAACTATTCCACTCTTCTTTTTCTCTACCTAATACAATATAAGCCTCACCAGGTTTTGTCTTAGTGTCATATGACTGGTTTGCACCAATAACAAGATCATCTATCCCATCACCGTTAACATCTCCAGCATTACTAACAAAATGTCCTAAAAGATGCTCTTCTCCTTTTCCGATAAATTGAACTGTATTGTTTAATTCACTTACATTTAAGTCATATTCTAGATCGTCAAGCAAATCAACTGTATGATTATATTCGTTATTTTGTCTTACTGCGCTATTTTTAAGATCAACGTATATATTATTATTTTTAACAGAGCTAAAGTCTAAGCTATTTAGACCATTGGAATCTTTAACAGTGTCTTTACCCCAATTATCATTAAATTTATAGGTATCATTGCCACCTTTTCCTTGAAGGTCGTCATTTCCTGCTTGGCCATCAATAATATTATCTATACTATTAGCGATTATTGAGTCATTACCCTGAGAGCCTATTATATTTGTATCAATTTTTTTAGAACTCAAGTACCATTTTTCTCTTCCAAAAAGGACAAATGTTTCTCCACTGTTAGGGCCACCACTACCTGCCCCTATTGCTCCAATAGATATATCAGCATAACTATCATTATTTATATCTCCAATTCCATTTAAGTCATAACCTAAGAAATCTCCTTTATTTTGTCCAATAATTCTAATCATTTGAGTGTTTTGAGAGGCTTGATTCATGTCAAAATTTGCATTTGATGATAAATTTGACCAATTATCAGCGTCTCTACCCAAAATAATATAGGCTTTGCCCTGATCATCCTCTGATTGATTTTTTTCTGCTTTAAAAGCACCTATCAGAATATCATCATAACCATCAGCATTTATATCATGAGCCTTATTAACACTTTGGCCAAAATTATCATTAGAGCTTTCTCCTATAAGCTTTATTCTATTTTGAAAGTTATCTATATCATACGAGCCTTTAATCCAGTCATTACTTCCAAAAATTAAATAAGCAGCTCCAGATTTAGTGCCATTAATTCCAGATCCCGGAGAACCTATTATCATATCGCCAAAACCATCATTATTTATATCTCCAGCATAGCTCACTGACTCACCTAAAAGCCCACTCTCATCACTTCCAATAAATTCAAATGTATTATCCTTTATACCAATATTAGATAAGTTGAATAAGTTTGTATTATCTGTTAGATCTGCAAAGTCAGACCTGCCCAAAATAACATAAACTTCTCCTTTTGGATTTCCCCCTTCTTGACTTATTAAACCAACATTCGGTGCACCTATAATAATATCACTATATCCATCTTTATTAATATCACCTGCACTAATGCTTCTACCGGCATAATCCCAAGAGTCCTTGCCTCTTATTTGAATTATATTGTCAGAAAGATCATTTATATCATTATTAAGTGTACTTAAATCATATGATACTGATCCATTTGTTAAGTCATCCCACTCTGATGATGTTCTTCCTAATAAGAGATAAGTTTCACCAACTGCCCAATCTCCGGTAGTATGATCTGATAATGGGGCAGATATTATTAAATCATTAAAATTATCGTTATTAATATCTCCAGCAAAGCTAACATCATAACCTAATCTGTCATGTTTTGTTTTACCTGTAATAACTTTTATATTATCCTCAGGTGTTATTGTTTCTAAATCTAAATTTCCACTTATGTCCGTTAAGTTTGACCAGCCTGCAGCGTCCCTGCCAAATATTATATAAGCAGCTCCGGAAGCAACTTTGTTACCACCTCCATATGCGGATATAACTATGTCATTATAGCCATCATTATTTAAATCCTGTACATTGCCAATTGTATTTGAGTTTCTGCCAAAATTATCGCTAAAATCAGCACCCATAACTCTGATAATACTACTATCTTCTGAAATATTTGATAAGTCAAACTCTGAAGACTCATTTATAAGTCCACTCCAACTAAGATTATTTCTTCCAAAGACAATGTAGGCCTCGCCAATGCCACTTCCATTTTCTCCAGGAGCTCCTATAATAAAATCATTATATCCATCACCATTTATATCACCTGCGCTTGACAAGCCCATTCCCAGATTATCATTTGCTTCTCTACCAATAAATTTAATTGTACCATTTTCATAGCTCATATTATCAAGATCATAATTACCATTTTCCTGAACAACAGATAGAAAGGGGCTAGCAGAATTAAACTTCAGGGTATGATACACTTGAGCATTTTGCTTGACTATAGCTTTATTAAGGTCAATATTTACAAAATTACTATTTTGATCTATAGCACTAAAATCCAAACTATTTATACCTTTAAGGTCATAAATAACATCTTGTCCCCAATTGTCATCAAACTTATACGTATCATTGCCAAGCCCTCCATGTATGATGTCATTGTCTAAACCTGCTATGATAATATCATTTCCATTATAAGCGTGAATAGTATCATCTCCACCTTTTCCCTCTATGGAGTCATTTTCTTCGGTTCCATTTAGAACTTCAGCATTATCTGAACCAATAATTATATTAGTATTCTCTATTACCATACTCTTCTATCCTCTCTATTTTTAACAATCAAAATTATTTATAAAAATAATATAATAAAAACAGTAAAAATCTATAATTTATAATACTTATTTTTTTGCAAATCCAAAGGTAAACATATATAACTATATACGCTCAAGATATTGCCCAAACAATATGTTTATATTAAATTTTTTATTTGCTATAAAGCTCTTTAAGTCTTCTTATATCATTAGAAGACAATTCTTTATTTGTTATTCCTCTATGAAACATAATATCATCAGACGAAGCACTATGATTTAAGCCTAAAGAGTGTCCAACTTCATGTAGTGCTGTTCTTCTTACGCGCTCTACCCTAGCGGAATCTGTTGCCATTTTATCAATTTCTGGAAAAATAACTATGGTTATTTCAGCTTTTTCTATAATATTTTTTATTACTTTTAAATTATTATGCCCAGACTCATAAATACGCCCGTGTACAGTATTTGATGCCCAGTTTATTATTATATCTGCACTGTTTTTATTATAAATTCTTTTAAACTTAACAATGTTACTTGCTTCTGCCCAGGGCAAAAAGCTTTGTTCAATTGCCTTTACAAAATTCGGTAAAAATTTTTCATGACGACAGTCTAAGTCTATATAAAATTTTAAAGGAAAATTTTCATCAATCCACTTAGGGCACTCATGTTGCTTGCTTTTTTCATTTTCTTCCCATTGATTTAGCTTATTAACATCATTAACAGCCTGGGCTTCATCAGTATTAGATTGAGAGATAAGGCCTGAACTTTTAGTATAAATTTTTATATTATTAAACTTATTGATCTTCATCATGAAAAATCCTATAAAAAAAGACTTTTTTATTTTATTAATATATTTTATTATAATAATAAAATAAAAAAAATTTTTTATCCCATGTAGGAAGTAAACTAACCTCAGGAAAGCGTAAACTAAAGTTTAAATTACGGGCAATATAATAATATGAAAGAGATTAAAAGCGGACAAAAAGTAAAGGTATCTTTTCAGACGATTTCATCAAAAGAAAACGTTTTTTGTTCTGTAAAATGGTGGGAATCTGACAGAATAGGCTTGTTATTCCCACCGGATAAAGACCATTTAATAAAATTTTTGCCGGAAGAAAAAGAGCTGAATGTTCTATTATTCTCGGATAAAGGCATTTTAAGCTTTAGGTCTATAGTTATAGAATCTCCTGCTAATATAGACTTTGTTGTGGAAATACCTGAAAATCCTGAAGTAGTACAGCGTAGAGAATACTCTAGGGTTCCAACTTGTACAAAGTTTTTAATTTCAAATAAAACCAAGGCTGTTAATTGCGAATCTATTGATATTAGTGGAGGTGGATTGAAATTTATTTGCAAAGAACGCTTAGAGTTAAATACTATTTGGACTATTTCATTGATTTTAAACCAAGAGCCCATAAAGATAAATGGTAAAATTTTACATTCTAGAGAACTGGAGAGCACGTTTATTTATGCGGTTAAATTTACTGACATAGCTGAGACTACTCGAAGTAAAATTATTAAATATTGTTTTGATCAGGAAATAAAGTTTCGTAAAATGCAAAGATAAATAACAGAAAAATTTTTTGTTATTTCATTAAATATTATCCATAAAAAATCACATAAAAAGGTGGTTTTTAAAATTTTACAATTAGCTAATATTATTAGTATGTGTATCTTTAATTAGAGATTGAATATGACTGAAATAAAGAAACCAACACAAGAAACAAAAGATATTAAGGCAAAAATAAATTTCGCATATAAAAGTGGTAATTTAAAAGAATCTATACGGCTTTGTGTTGATGCACTGGAGCAGGATCCTACTAACGGTGACTTGCGCTTAAAACTGGGTAATTTATATTTGGAGCGGCATTTGGATGTTACTTACCCGAGAAATTATCTGGATGAAGCCATTACCGAGTATCAACGTGCTTTTGAATCTGAAGTTAATATAGCTTTATTGCATTATAAAATGGGGCTGGCTTTTTATTATAAGGGAGATTTTGATAAAGCTATTTCTCATTTTAATATTAGTATAGAGAATAATTCTAAAATGTCAGAGTCGTATTATATGCTTGCTAAGATATATAGTACAAAAGAAAGAAATGCTGAGGCTATATCGTACTTAAGAAAAGCTATTGAAATAAGTCCTTTAAGTCAAGCTAAAGCTTATCTTTTATTATCGAAGATGAAATTATCATTTGGTCTATTTTCACTCATTTCAAGCCTATTCTATTCTCTTATGTTTTGGCTAACAATTCCTTTTGATAAAGAAGGCATAAAAGAAATAAAAAAACAATTTACCTATCTAAAAATGCTGCCTGTTTTTATTAAAGGAAAATATTATGAAAAGTATCAAGAAGTAGATCAATCAATCGATATATATTACAAACAAATAGAAAAAACACCTAAAGTTCCTATTTTATATGTACTTGCAGGAGAAACTTACAGAACTGGCGGCAAAATTAGCGAAGCAATCGGTGAATATAAGGCTGCACTTGAAATTGATAAGGTTAATATCTTTGCATTAAAAGCTTTGTGCTATATTTATGAAGAAATAGGCGATTATGACAATGCAATCAAAGTATATGAAAATTTAATTGCAATTAATCCAAATAATGCTATCTATTACAGTAATCTTGCAAATATTTATTATTTAAAAGGTGAGATCAAGCCGGCTATTGCAAATTATCATGCAGCTATAACATTGAATCCTAATAAAAAATGGACAAGTGTTGTTTCTCAAACACTAGGGTTTATATTGCAAGAATCTAAAGAAAACTATGATGCTGCTATTGTTGCTTATCAAAATGCTTTTCTTTTAAATCCTGAAGATATTGATATTTATATAAACTTAGCAAGTGCTTTTTATGATAAGGGAGACTATAGTAATGCATTGAATGTATATAGAATTGCATTGGAAGTTGCACCGGAGAATGCTAGAATACATTGTAACTTAGGCTATCTATTATGGGGCAAAGGCTTTATAGAGGAATCTATTAAAGAGTATGAAACAGCTATTAAATTAGACTCTAACTATGATATAGCTTATAATAATCTTGGTGTTATTTATTTAGATGATTTAGGCTATGTTCAAAAATCTATAGAATACTTTGAGCAGGCTATTAAGCATAATCCAAATTATGCGCTGGCTTATTACAACAAGGGTAGAGCTGCGGCATTAAAGGGGAATAAAATTCTAGCGGCAAAAATGTTCCAGACCTCGCTTGATTTAAATTCTTACACAAATGAGCTTGATAGCAATGAGGTTAAATCCAGGATTAATGACTTGTTTGATTAAAAAAAGGGTGTTGGCTCACCCCTGTCCTTGTTCTCTTATTTTTTTTAACGTAGTTTTAAAAAATTTAAAGATGCTGTTTAAGATTTGTCAGAGCACAGCAAGAAGAAGAAATAACCTGTATTTCTCCTTCTTTTTAATATTAAATTTATTTTTGTATCATACTTTACTTGATGTTGGAATATGTCCAAGCATTAAGATTTGGTCTTTCTTTTACAATAATGTCTTTTGGTTTTTCTTTGTTAGAACTATGAGCGATTGGCTTATACAGTCTGTTAAAGTATTCAATAACCATTCTATCAGAGTGGAAGTATGCTTGCGCCGTTCTGATAGCTTGACACATTAATTTGGACCATCTTTCTTTATCTGTATAGTATGTAGGAAGAATATCATTTTCAAGAAGATCCATCATTGTTTCATAATCTTTCCAATGTCTTTCTTCCCATGGAATATCATCATCAAGACCCGGATAAGTTACGCAATAACCATTAATATCATGGAATGTACCTTCAACTGTCCATCCATCATGGATTGATAAGTGTAGTGCGCCATTCATATTTGCGGACATTCCTGATGTACCGGATGCTTCAAATGGTCTAAGCGGTGTATTTAACCATACATCAGTACCTTTTTTGAGCAGGCTACTGAGTTCTAGTTCATAATTAGGCAGAACAACTACATTTGGAAGTTCGTAAGATTGTTTAAGAATATTATTAAACATATCTCTACCTAATGTATCAGCAGGGTGGAATTTACCTGAGAAAATAAGTTGAACTTTATTTTCTTTTAATAGCTTGCCAATACGATCTCTGTTCATTAAGATTAACCAAGCACGCTTGTAGTCAGCAAACCTTCTTGCCCAGGTTATAGTTAAGACATTTGGATCAAATCGTTTACCGGTTTTTCCTGCAACATATTTGAATAGTTCTTTTTTCATTTCAACTTTAGCGTCTAAGAGGTCTGTACCGGTTTTGGCATTATTGACTCTTTCATCTTGCCAATAGTTGAGGTTAACAGCATTTGTAATAGCAATAATAGGACATCTATCTTCTACAGATTCCCACATCTTGTTAGAAACTAAGCCATGAAGCTGAGAAACTGCGTTTGCAACTCTACTCATTTTAAGAGCAGCAACTGTTAAAGAGAAATTTTCTCCCCCTAATTCAATAGCTTTTTCTCTGGATACACCTGAAAAGAAGCCTGCATCGTTTAATAAATCAATCCAATGAACTTCGTTACCCGCGGATACAGGTGTATGTGTAGTAAATACGGTTTTTTCTCTTACTTTTTCCAGATCGCCATTGTATTGGTGCAAAAGTTCAAATGCAGCTGGTAAAGCATGACCTTCATTCATATGAATAAGATCAAAATCATACTTTGCAGCTTCTAAAACTCTTACTCCTCCAATACCTAAAACTATTTCTTGGCTTATACGCGTTCTTTCGTTTGCATCGTATAACCTGTGTGTAATTTGACGATTTTCTGGGGAGTTTTCAGGGATATCTGTTGATAAAAGGTAAATAGGAACTGTTCCAAAAATTTCGGGCTCTAATCTAAAAGCTTTTACTTTTACATTTTGACCATAAATTTGAACATCTACTGTTATTCCTGTATCTGTTAGAAAGTCATAGTGCTTTCTAAAATATGCAATCTCTACATTACCTTCTGCATCAATTCTTTGATCATAATAACCATAAGACCAGAGAATACAAACCCCCGCCATTGGCATGTCAAGATATCCGGCAGACTGCATATGACTGCCAGCTAAGAAACCTAAACCACCGGCATAGGTACTTAAAGCTTGATCAATTGCCATTTCCATTGAAAAATATGCAACTTTTGGTAGTGACATAATATCTTTTAACCTTTTTCTTAAATATTACTCTACTTAT
>JANQFW010000055.1 GCA_028277625.1 Candidatus Gastranaerophilales bacterium
ATCCATAAGTGAAATCAAACATATCACCACTACCAGCATCTTCCCAAGCACCTGCAGCACTAATAATATGTGTAGCTGTTACCGGATCCTCTAATGAATCATGAGCATAATATGTAAAAGAAGTTGTACCGGGTATTTCTGATTTTATCCTATAGTTTACGGATGCAAACACATTCAATGATAGTATTAATAATGTAAATACCAAGATAAATAATAAAATCCTTTTTCTGTTCATCTAAAAAACACTCCTTTAAATTTGATCTGGGAGTATCCAAAAATAATTTCGCCTCCTTTTTTCTCTGTTTTCCCTTCACAATCTCCCGGAAATGTTATATCCTATCTTCGACAGTTGGATAAAATGAAAAAGCTGGTAAGCCCTTTAAACAGAGGGAATTCCAACTTTTCATAGCAAAATTACATTGTTGTATGTGGATATTAACTTAATATTTTTTTTATTTTGCTATTTAATTCTTTAGGTCTATAGTGTAGCCTGTCTAAATTAAGTGATGTTAATTCCATTAATGCATCAAGGGTTTTACTACCGCAATATAGTGCCATGTACTCAATATCATGTACATTGGTTACATTCATATTTTTAAGCGTAGTAATCAGGTTATTGGGTGTTATATGTGTATTTTGTGCATCCAATTTAGCTTCAAGTAAGCGATATACCAAAAGTGCAGTGAAACAAACCATGAAATGGGCTTTGATGCGATTAGGCAGCCTATGATTTATGGGCCTACCTGTAAAATTAGTTTTCATTATCCGAAAGCATTCTTCAATTTGATATCTTTTCTGCGATATTTCTAGAATGTCTTGGGCGCGGTCATCTAGGTTAGTTGCCACAGCATAGAAACCGTCATATTTTTCTTCTTCTGCAATTTTAGCCTTGTCTATGACATATTTTACAGTTGCTTTTTCGCCAGACTTAGTTTCAGAAATTCTTTTCATGAATCTCTTCACATCGTTTGGGCCCTTCTTTATTTCTTCAGGGTCTTTTTTATTCAATAGAGCTTTTGCCCGTCCTATCTGGCGGTTACGCACTGTCCTTTGGTATTCCATCATTTTGCGGGAAAATGTTATGATTAAGCGTTGCTTTAAAAGCCCTTTTGCTTTTCTACTTTTAGTAGAGCCATTTTCTAATACTACATCTTCGTATAAGCCGAGGTCAATGGCCTTGTCAGCGACAACTACTTTGTAAGCATAATCGTTATATAAATGTAAATTTTTATCTAAATGGCGGCCAAAAGTTTTCATCTCTTTAATTGTTATCGCGGAATCATTAGATAAGAGATGATAGTCAAAATCATTAAATACAGCTTTCTTGAGGGTATCACTTAGCTTTTTAATAGATTGTGTAACAATAAAGGCCCTGCCTCCCATACTATTGAATTTACGGATACTGTAGGGACCAAGTCCAGCATCTGCGCAATAAACAAATTTAGCACCATCTAGCATTTTTATAACTTCTTTTTCTAAAGGAATAGCTGTAATCTGCTCACTTGTATTCCCTGGGTGGACACACATAGTTATGGGGATGCCTTGTTTGTCCATGAAAAGCCCCATCTCTACAATTGGATTAGGACGATGCTCTTTGCTTACCCCAAACTTTCTTAGCCCTTCAATAATTTCTCCTGTCACCTCATCCACAACATCTTCGTCGGGCTGTCCGCATTCGCAATAGAAGTTTGTACAGTCATAGTAAATAACGGAGGAATCTCGTTTTAATATTGAATTGCTGTTTTTAAAAAGCCATGCCAAGTAAGTATCATAATGCCCCTCTAATAAATCCATGAGACGAAGAATGTGCTGGTAATCAAATTCAGGTTGTTCATAGTAGCTGTCTAAATTACTCCATGTTAAAAGTTTGGAGCCTGGACATAGAATTCTAGCATATGTAAGAAAGCGCAAAATTGTAAAGCTATCATAGGTAAACTTGCGGCCCAAGGTATTTTGCATAAAGAAATCCTTTAGATTAAGCCCTTTCATAATATACTGAAGGACAAAATAGCCTATATTTTTATAGCTCGATGCTGATGCTTCACAAGCTGTTTTCTTAACTTTCTCATTGAAATCAACTGTAAAATTAATTGCCAACTTGCCAATTCGATACTCCTCATTCATCTTTTTTAATTCTTCATTTACGTAGGCTATGGGGTCATCTGTTATTTTTAAGAGTTCAGAATGTTTCCCGAAGCGTCTGACATTTCTTGTTGTTGTCTTTTTCCCGTTTCTTATACCATGTTGGGCATAATAAGTAGGGTCCTTTAGGCGTTTGTCATAATATAGTTTCATAATTTTTATCTCCCTGAAAATATTATACCATAAAAATACAACACATACAACACATAATATAAGAAAATTTGACAAAAAAATAAGCCTATTTAAAGGCTTTGGACTGTTTTGCTAAGCTTATAAGTGTCGAAGACCCGTTACGGTGCATATACAGATATTGTCACAAGAGAAATATACAAAACCTCAAGGATGGTAAGCTGTTTGACAGGTCTTGATGTCCAGGTTAATAAAGCTTTGACCGGAGATAATGCATTTGCCCATTCTTCCGGAATACATCAGGACGGGCTGATTAAATCCCGTGACGTGTATGAAGTTATCAAACCAGAAGACATCGGGGTGGAAAACATGGAAATGGTTCTTACTGCAAGGTCGGGACGCCATGCTTTCAAAAATGCCCTGGAAAAGTTCAATTATGTATTATCTGACAGCAGTGATTTTGAAAAATTATTTGCCTGGTTTCTTGAACTGGCAGATGCCAAGAAGGAAATATATAACCATGACGTCTATTACCTGTTGGAGAAGCACAGGAAAGAAATGATGGATAAAGGCAGTACCCCGGAAGATTCAAAAGTTGTCAGCCTTTA
>JANQFW010000061.1 GCA_028277625.1 Candidatus Gastranaerophilales bacterium
AAATTGCTAGGGTAATTTGCTGACATAGACTTTTCTCCTTTGTTACATTCCTAACAATATTTTTACCTATTTTTTAATACTTTTCAGACAGCCTCTTAATATTAGTGAATAATCTAAAATGCACTTCAATAAGGGAAGAAACATGAATATAAACTTAGCTCAAAGACAATATAGACCAACCTTTAAGGGGAGCTCTAATGATTTAAAAGATCCTGATAATGTAAGAAAAACTGTTAATGGAACTGCAATAGGTGCAGCAGCTGGAACTGGTATTGGTTCCCTTGGAAAATTAATAAGTAGAGAGCTTGATATAAAGGAACTACACAAACAATATGATAGAGGAATTAATGATTTAAGGTCACTCACAAGCGAAAATCACTATAATGGGTATTATAGTGGATATAATTTACATATGGGAATTAAAGATTTTGACTATCCTTATAGAATTAAATGTAGTGGAAAAGAGGAATGTTTAAAGATTTTAAAAGACAATGAACAAGTTTTTAGAAAATCCTCATCAAAAGCTTATAGAGAATTTACTAATAAAAAAATACTAAGAAATGGAGCCATCGGCTTTGCTGTAGGTGCAGTGCTTGCAGGAACCGCAATGCTCGTTAAAATCGTAAACAAGCCCAAGCAAGACAATACTGAACAAAACTAAGTAAAATATCATAAATAGCAATTGACCTCCCTATTGTGCACTGCCGCAGCTGGGAGGTTAATTGCTATTTCCTAAATTGCTATCTGTAGAATTTTTATTTATAATAACTTGCACGTACCTTGAAAATAAAATAAAACTGGAAGCCTGGCTCCTAGGTGCACACAAGCCTTTATATGCTTTAAATAAAGGCTTAAGCAACACAAAGGTTGGCAACTTTGTGTTAGTCACTGACTGCCTAGGAAGGAGTAACTTTAGTGGAGATTTCGATCAAAACGACGAGCTTCATTTGCTTGCTAGCCTTTAGCACTATCACTGTGCTAGCGTTAACAAACAAAATAGCCGCTAAGGAAGTAGCGACTATTCTAAAACACTTAATCAATATTTTTAAATAAAATATTGGTTGCTGGGTGGGGAGCAGCCACTCCCTATCCAGATTTATTTTATTTTTTATATTATAAAGCATTTTTTGTACAAAGTTAATCCTACGGGATATCTTTTTTTACTTTCTTTAATAACTTGGGGATTCTAACAAAATTACGAAAGTAGGACTTGTTCCAAGCAATCTGACAAAAATAAGTGGAAATTAAAACTTTAGAAGATAAATATAATTATCAGGCATCTAAAATTTCAGAAAATCCATATTTTACTAACCATAGAGAGATAGCAGTATCTTCTTCTGAAAATTTTTTAGCAAGAAAAGCAAGAGAAGGAGGATATAAAGCAATAGCAGGTAATAAATCTATTTCAGCTTTAATTCCGACACTTATAATACTGGCTACAAGACCGGCTCCAGGTTATAATCTATTCCTGGATACTATTACTATATCATTGGCAAATGCAGCAGGTGATACGGGACAAGCTCTTATCAGTGTTACGATAGGCGAGGGTATAGACGGTAAAAGTGCACTCACTTTGAAAACAGCACTTATTCAAATGTATTAGCTGCGGATGGAAAGACATTAAAATGTATTGCTTAATTTTTCTTTACCCTGATTTTTATATGATGTACTTTACCATTAATCTTTTATAAGTACAATATTTATACTACTCATCAATGAGAAGTAAAGACATTATAAAAAGTTTTTTACCCACTATGGGCTTTGGAGTTAGGTAATTATAAGTGGATTAGGAAACATGAGTATAAAATTATTAAACAAAGTAATTTTAGGGACGATTATAACAACAAATTTGTTTATTTCAAGTGCCGATACTGCATCTGCTAAGATATTTAAGCATAAGCCACAGGCGCACTATACACTGAATAAAGATAAAAGTGCTACTATTTACATAAATGACCAAGAAATATTTAAGTACACACAAGGTGTTGATAAATTTTCCCCTGGGGATAGGGCAAAGTTTTTTATTGCCAGGTTAAAAAAATATTTGAAAAAAAATAAAATTAAAAAGATTAAGCCCTCTACTAACCAAAAATGCACTTATCAAATAAAAGGGGAAAATGAGGTTTTATTGGTTTTAGATAACGCGATACAATGTGATAAAACTTATATGGATGAGAAGGCTGTAGAAATAACTAATAAAATAAGAAAAGCCCTTGGTGGAAAAAAGCTAAAGAAAAAAGATTTGAAAAACTTAAGATATATTAGAAAAATTCCCGGCATTGACTATTGTTTATTAGATACTGGTATTGCTTCTTGGTATGGGGATAAATTTCATGGGAAGCAAGCGGCTGATGGCAGTATTTATAATCAATACGAAATGACAGCTGCACACAAAACATTGCCACTAGGATCTAAAGTGAAAGTTACAAACCTAAAAAATGGCAAAAAATGTATTGTTAAGATAACTGATCGCGGACCTTTTGTAAAAGGGCGCATTATTGATCTTTCCCGCGCTGCTGCGCAAAAGGTGGAAATGATTTCTTCCGGGATTGCAGAGGTAAAAATTGAAGTCCTGGATTAGGAAATAAACAAAAAATTTTTATTAATACCTTAGTTTGATATATTATATAATATAATAATAAGTCAAATTTAAGGGGAAAACCTTGACAATTATTCCATCAGATAATGGGGATAGAAAAAAGAACCCCCAGGGTACAAATACTCGTCAAAATATCACGCCTGCGGAAACAGAAGTTGATAACGGTTTTGAAAGTGATATAAGACCTAAGTGTCTAAAAGATTACTTGGGTCAAAGCCAACTGAAAGAAACCTTAAAAATAAGCATTGAAGCAGCTAAGTATCGTGATGAGGCTATGGATCATCTTTTGTTTTACGGACCACCAGGGCTTGGTAAAACTACATTAGCTACTGTTATAGCTAATGAGATGGATGTAAAAATAAAAATAACTTCTGCTCCTGCACTGGAACGACCAAGAGATATTATTGGTATATTAATGACATTAAAGCCTAAAGAAGTTTTGTTTATTGACGAAATTCACAGGCTAAACAAGGTTGCGGAAGAAATTTTGTATCCGGCAATGGAAGATTTTTCTATTGATAGAACTATAGGCAAAGGTCATAGTACAAAAACATTAAGAGTTCCTATTCCTAAATTTACTTTGGTTGGTGCAACCACCAGGGCTGGTTCTTTATCGGGGCCATTACGAGATAGATTTGGTATTATACATAGGCTGGAATTTTATAATAAAGAAGAATTAACTGCAATTGTAAAAAGAACCGCGTCGATTTTAAATGTGGAAATTTGCCAAGGTGGTGCCGAAATTATCGCTATGCGATCCAGAGGAACGCCTAGGATTGCAAATAGATTGCTAAAAAGAGTAAGAGATTATGCAATAGTTAAATCTGACGGTATTATTACAGATAAAATATCTTCACAGGCTCTTGATCTTATAAAAGTTGATAAGTTTGGGCTTGATACCACTGATAGAGATTTATTAAAACTTATTATAGAAAAATATGAGGGTGGGCCTGTTGGTATTGAAACAATAGCCGCTGCTTTGGGTGAGGATGCTAAAACAATTGAAGATGTTTATGAACCTTATTTGATTCAAGCGGGCTTTATTGCAAGAACCCCCAGAGGGCGAAAAGTTTGTAGTGCGGGTTATGAGCATTTGGGTTATAATATGCCTTCGGATCAGCAGTGTTTATTTTAGATTATAGTTAGTGGAATATTATGAAAAGATTGTTATTGATTGTTTTTAGCTTTATTATTTTAGCTATATCTCCTGTTTTGGCAAATGATCAGGAGTTATTTAAGAATATTGAGTATTCAACGGGTAAAATTTTAGAGGTTATTTCTGAAAAAGTTGATAAAAGCTTACAGGAGTCTCTTGGCGAAAAACAGCTAACACAGACATTAAAGCTTAAAATTCTTAAAGGGTCTTATAAAAATAAAGAATATATCGTAAAAAATCAGTTAAGTGGACATCCTGCTTATGATATTAATTTAAAAACCGGCGATAGAGTTATTTTAGAAATAGAAAAATTTAATAACAAAGTTGAAGTGTATATTACTGATAAGGAGAGATCTCCGGTATTATTTATTTTGTTAGGATTATTTAGTCTTTTGATTCTTATTATTGGTGGGATAAAAGGTTTAAAATCATTAATGTCTTTGGTTATAACAACGGGTATGATTTTGTTTTTATTAATACCTGCGATTTTAAATAGCTTTCCTATAATATTAACTTCGGTGGGGATTTGTATTTTGGCTACGGTTTTTACTATCTTTACGGTTGCTGGATTTAACAGGAAAAGTATTGCTGCTATAATCGGTACGGCTGGTGGGCTTATGACGGCAGGCTTATTATCAATAATAGCAATTAGGCTTGCACCGTTGAGTGGTATAACAGATCAAGAGTCGATTATTTTATGGGCTGCACGACCGGATTTGGACTTTACAGGCATTTTGACTGCGGCAATGATTGTTGCGGCTTTAGGTGCTATTATGGATGTTGGAGTTTCTATAGCGAGTAGCATTGCTGAGTGCTATGCAGTAAACAAATCTTTGAGTGTTAGGCAATTAATCAAGTCTGGTATTAATGTGGGTAGAGACATAATCGGGACTATGTCGAATACTTTGGTTTTGGCATATATCGGCAGCTTTATGCCTTTGATTTTATTAGCGGCTAATGCACCTTTTATAAAGCTTTTTAATTTAAATTCTATTGTTGCGGAGATCACTGCTGCGTTGGTTGGTAGTATAGGTATTGTTTGCTGTGTTCCAATTACTGCGGTTGCAGCCGGTTATCTTTTAGGGCGGAAGCAAAAGAATTAAAATGGCGTGTCAAGCTCATCCAGTGTTTTAAAGTTTTTGTCTCTGGATGAGACAATAGGGTTATCTATATTCCAATCAAAGCCAAAGGAGTTCCATCTTATGCCTCTGTCATTATGACGAGAGTAAACTGTTGAGGTCATATACATAACTATTGCATCTTCGCTAAGTGCGGCAAAACCATGTGCCAGGCCGGGTGGTACATAAGCAGCTTTGCCATCGCTAGAACTTAGGTTTATTGAAAAAGTCTGCTTATAAGCTGGCGAATCTTTTCTTAGGTCCAGTACTACATTCAAAATCTCTCCATCAACGGGGTATACAATTTTATGATGTTCGTGGGGTGGTGTTTGAAAATGCATGCCCCTTATAACACCTTTTTTAGATTTAGAGTAAAAGCATTCTTGAAAGTTTGTTTCTAGTCCAAAGTTTTTGAATATATCAGAATGAAAAGTTTTTAAAAAGCTGCCTCTTTCATCATAAAAAATTTCGTTGTGGATAACGTAGACCCCGGGTATGGTTGTTTTTAAAAATTGCATAAAAATCTTTCTTTTGGTTCTGCCGGCTTGCTTGGCTTTTAAAATCTTTAAGTTATAAACAAATTTAAAAACAAATTTAGAAACCCTGCCATTAGAAAACAAGACAAAAAATTTTCCGATATATATGTACCCACTGGATTAAGAGATTAGTACATATCACCGGAAAATTTTAAAGCTTTAGCTAATATGAGCTAGCGTAAGTATAAATTTATTTGCTTAAAGCAGCATTAAGGTCTGCAAGAATTGCATCAGGATCAAGACCGTGAACTCTTGCGCCTGCTTCTAAGTTTTCAAACTTTGCAGCTGCACATCCAATACAACCCATGCCGTATTTAGCAAATACATTTAATGTTTCCGGATAGTTTTGAACAATCTCAACTATGCTCATATCTTTTGTTATTTTTCTTTCTGACATTATTTTGTTCCTTTCATTCTACTCCGCCTTAAAAAATATTATATTACATAATATTTAAAATTAAATTTTTTTTTAATTATTTAATTGACTTAGTTAGAAAAGTTATTAATATTTAAAGCATAAAGGGATAAACAAATTAAATTTTTGTGAAGTTGTACTGCTCATCAATAAAGTATTTTAGAGTTAGTATATAGCAATGGAGAATTATGAAAGAATTAATTTTATTATTATTTTTTGAAGTTGATGCGCCAATAGGGCTTTCGGCTTTAGGCTTAGCTAAAAATCAAATAAATAAAAATAGAACTAAAAAAAGCTTAAAGCTTATATTAAATAATAGTCCGGCTTACTTTTTACCAGCCAAAAATAATTTGACTTTTAGCGTTAATCATCAGTCTTTTTGATAAAGTCAGACGGCTTTATATCTTGCACAAATTCCTTAAACTTTTCTGACTCTTCCTGATCACGATCTTCGTCAGTAGACACAGTACCGGCAGAGACTACTTTGCACGAAACAAGTATAGGAGACTTGGCTCTGATTGCTATTGCGATGGCATCAGATGGTCTGGAGTCAATTTTAAACTCATTACCTTTGCTATCAGTAAGAAACAATGTTGCAAAAAATGTGCCTTCTTCAAAGTCGTCTATTTCTATTTTATTAATTTTTACTCCGGTTGTATCTAATATATTACAGATCAAATCGTGCGTCATTGGACGCTCTGATTCTACTTTTTCTATTTCTCTAATAATTGCATTAGCTTCAGCAGAACCTATCCAAATAGGCAGAGCTCTTCTATTTTCTTTATCATTTAAAATTATAATTGGGGAACCCGACTTTGTATCTAGTGCAACCCCCACCACGTGCATTTCTATCATTTAATTAAAAACCTTTCATTTGGATAAAATTTTATTGATTTTCCGATCCAATATTTATTTTACTATAGCTAAAAAAAACCGACAAATAGACAGGTAAAAAATAAAATGGCAATGATCCCTTTTATTGAGTAAAAGGCGTATCATTGTATTAAACTGTCTTTAATTTAAAGACAAATCCACTAATAGTGAGGTTTTTTCTTGTTTAATTCTTCTTTTTTATTGCTATTTATGTTTATTATATTAGAATTTCCACTATTATATTCATCCTTTATAGTATTTTCTTTTTTATTATTTTTAAAAATACTAGTATCGCCTGCTGAAGCAGCATCAGCCACCTTTGCAACAACAGGAATTTCTTTGAAACTTTTTAAGTTCTCCAGCTTAGAACCGGAGCTGATTTTTACAAGTTTATACTTACCAAGCTTAAAATTATCAAGCCTATCCCAAGCATTAACATATAAGGACTGTTCTTTTACTTCCTGTTTTGCTTCTTCCCAAGCCTGCTCTATAAATTT
>JANQFW010000082.1 GCA_028277625.1 Candidatus Gastranaerophilales bacterium
AGTTTATGTTGTTAATAATTAAATATTTTTCTTAACAGAGACTAGTATACAAAAGTTAATTATATAAATCAAGCTTTTTTTTTTAAATATAATAATAAAAAAATTTATTTATCATATTTTGTAAAATTATATGGTGCTATAATCTGCAAATCATGCTTGAGTAAGGTGTATTTATATATTTTTTATTTTATTATGCTTAAAATGGTATTAAAGAATATTAAGTAATTCTTGCATCAATATTAATAAAAATAGAGGAATGTATTTTATTAATATTGGCTAATAATAATTTTTGTATTATTATATTAATAATATTTATATCAAATAAGCTGTTTTACTAAAGCTAAAAAAAATATAAAGGAGACTTTTAAAATGATTCTACGCACGTCATAAGTTAACAAATGTTTATACAGTCAATCAATCACTTTTTTGATTAACACTTTAATAATATAGCTTATTTTATCACTTTTAAAGCAATTGATTGACCTAAAAAGGACTTTAGAGGCAATATAAAAAAACTTGCATATTAGTAAGTGAATACATATAATAAAAATGAATATATTATTTTTGATTTTGTGTCTAATAATCGATACTTTAAACGGCAGATATTATAAGTAATAACGTTAGACTATATAAAAAATAATAATCAAAATCAGGTGGTTATGTTGCTAAAAAATTTTAGTCGGGTAAATGCGGTAAGAAAAAATGGCTACTATCAAAGAAAACTTAGAGAGAATAAAAAAACAAATAAATATAGAGAATACAAGGGTATTAGCTGTTACTAAATATGTTGGGACGCAAGAAATCATTCAAGCATATGAGGCAGGAATTAAAAATTTAGCCGAAAATAAAATACAGGACGCAGAATCAAAAAGGAGAAGTTTACCCCAACATATAAATAATGGCATTATATGGCATTTTATTGGGCATTTACAGTCAAACAAGGTTAAAAAAGCCGTTGGAAATTACGAGTATTTACATTCTGTTGATTCCTTAAAAATCGCTGAAGCAATTTCTAAGCAGGCTAAAAATATAAATACGGTTCAAAAAATTTTACTACAGGTAAATATTACTGAAGAAGAGTCCAAGTCTGGATTCGATAAAAAAGAACTGGAAGAGAATTTTTTGAAAATAACTTCTCTTGCTAACATAGAAATAAAAGGTCTAATGACCATCGGCATTCTTTCAAATGATGAAAAATTGTTAAGACAAACTTTTAAAAATCTTTTTAATTTAAGAAATTATTTGCAAGAAAAATTTAATTATCCATTACCGGAGTTATCCATGGGCATGAGCAATGACTATAAAATTGCAGTTGAAGAAGGGGCAACAATGGTACGGATAGGACAAGCACTATTTAAATGAAATTAATAAGTAATAATAAATATTTGATTGGGAGGAATAAAATTGTCTGGATTAGTTAACAGAATAAAAACTTTTGTAGGTTTAGGTCACGAATATGCAGAAGAAGATGATCTTTTAGATGACCTTTATGGTGCAGAAAGTGAATACGATCAAGATTCTTTTGCTCCGCGTAAAAAATCAAACTTAAAAGTTCTTTCTCATCCTAACTCTAGCAATTATGAAGTTAAAGTTGTTGAGCCAAGAAACTTTGAAGAAGCTTTGGAGATTGTAAACTGTTTAAGAGATAAAAAATCAGTTATCCTTAACTTACACCTTTTAGACTCTGAGCAATCTCAAAGAATTGTTGACTTCTTATCTGGTGCTACACACGCAGTGGATGGACATCAGCAAAAAATTGGAGAAAATGTTTTCTTGTTTACACCAAATAATGTTAACATTTGCTCTGAGACTGATAAAACAAAAGTTTTAAATGATCCATTCTGGGCGGCAGCTCAGCAGTAATCTACTTATTAAGATTAATTTAAAAATTAACTTAAAAAAATTGCCTAATTACAAAATGGGCAATTTTTTTGACTTATAAAACAAAAACTTTCATCAATACACACAGATGAAAGTTTTTGTTCAAGATTTTAAGATTTTGGGGATAAAAACTTTAATGTCCCAGTAAATTAAGGATTAAAAAATTGATTCCGTAATAAGTAAATATGGCTAGTATGAGAAAAAAAATAAATACTCCAATAATTCCGAGACATTTGGTGAGTGTGAAGATAGCAGACATTCGCCTAACCTCGTAAAATTGCAACTCTGTTTATATAATAAATCTTTTTCTTGAGTAGCACATCATATAAAAAGATAAGTTGTTAATAGTATTTTTGCTGACTTTAATTACTTTTATATTAAGATTGATTAAGAATAATTTTGAGCCGTTGAGTTTATTCTTTTCTTTTTAGCTTTAAGTTTGAATAAAAAATTTTATTAAGTTATTGTAAATAATATAGATATTCAAGTAAAGGTTATCAACATATGACAAATTCTATTAATTTTACAAAAATGCAAGGAATCGGAAATGACTTTGTTATAGTCGAAGGGTGTGAAGTTAAAAAGCATAATTTAGATTATTCTGAATTGGCAATAAAAATGTGCGATAGAAACTTTGGAATAGGCGCAGATGGTTTAATTATTGTTAATCCTCCAGAAATTAATGCCAATACTGATACAAGCTGGCGCATATTTAACTCTGATGGATCTGAGCCACAAATGTGCGGTAATGGTATTCGTTGTTTTGCCAAGTATGTTTATGACAAAGGTATTGTTACTAAAAAAAGTTTTTCTATTCACACTTTGGCAGGTACAATAATTCCAGAGATACTGGATAGTGGTGAAGTTCGTGTGGATATGGGCAAACCCATTTTGGAAGCAAAGCAAATACCTACCAGTATTGATAATGTTGATCAAGTGATAGATTATACTGTTGAAGTCGAGGATAAATCCTTTAATATTAATGCTATAAGTATGGGAAATCCTCATTGTATAATATTTACAGAGGATGACAGCGAGTATATGGCTAAAACTTACGGACCAAAATTTGAAAAATTAGGCTTGTTTCCTGAGAAAACTAATGTTGAGTTTGTAAAGATTCTTTCTAGTGATAGAATTAAAGTTGACGTATGGGAAAGAGGCTGTGGTATTACATTAGCTTGTGGAACAGGAGCTTGTGCCTCTACGGTTGCAGCTATTTTGAATAATTTAGTAAACAATTTTGTAATAGTGGATTTGCCCGGAGGAAGCCTTAAAGTAGAGTGGGTCAAGAATAATTCCTTTAATAAAGTTTTTATGACTGGAAGCAGTGAGTTTGTGTTTGAAGGAAAATACTTCTTGTACTAAGCCAAGCTAGAATAAAAATTTTAAATTGCTTGTAAAAAATATTTTTTTTTCATGATAGTATATATGACAGTTAATTGATATAAAAATAGGAGAGGTAAAAACCTTGAGAAAATATGAACTACTATGCATATTAAAAACAGGCATGGATACAGAAAAAGTAGATCAAGCCATTGATAACATACAAAAAGCTGTTGAGAATACAGGTGGTAAAGTTTTTTCTGCTGATAAAATAGGCCGTAAAAAACTGGCTTATGACATTCAAAAATCAAGAGATGCTTTTTATGTAAACTTTGAGTTAGAAATTCCTCAAGAAAAAATCGTTTCATTTAAAAGAACATTAAAGTTAGATGAAAATGTATTAAGAAATATGTTAACTTTACAAAAAAAGAAAGTTGCTGTTGCTTCTAAATAGAAGGAAGCCTTTGTCAAACTTGATTATTGGAGAAAAAAATGAGTTTATCTAAAGCTGTAATCATGGGAACCGTCGTAAGATCACCTGAAAAAAGATTCACGACTAATAATATTGCGATAACTACATTTGCAATAGATATAAGTCAAAATGCGGAAGATCAATCTTTGTTAAAGGTTATAACTAAGGGTCGTATGGCTGAAAAAGCAAGTGAAATTGTAGACAAAGGTATAGTTGTAATTCTTGATGGAAGGTTACAAACAAGCGTTGTTAAAACATCAACAGGACTTGAGAAAAAAATTGTTGAAATAGATGCATTCAATCTTGAAATCGTCGGTGGCCAACAAGCTAAAGCGGATGCAGATACATCCGGAACAAGCCAAAACAATATGCAAGATAGTGTTGATGAGCTTGACGATATTAATGCAGATAATTTGATAGGCGAAGATGAAATACCATTTTAATCGACTTTAAATTATCTTAAGACTGGATTGTGTAGTTGAACAGACTCTACAGTAGAAAAACAACAAATAATAGAAATACTAAGAAAAGGATATATAAAATGAAATCTGATATGAGAAAAAAACGTAAGCCTTGTAATTTTTGCGCAGATAAAGTTGATTCTATTGATTTTAAAGATACAATTAAATTAAAAAGATATTTAACCGAAAGAGGTAAAATTTTACCAAGAAGAATAACCGGTAATTGTGCTTTTCATCAAAGAATGCTATCTAATGCTGTAAAAGTATCAAGAGAAAATGCATTAATACCTTATATCTTTGAAGGGTAAGCTATATTTTTAATATAGAAAAATACCAACTTTCTAACATTTTAATGTTAATTGTATTATTAATATTAAAATGTTAATGTTTTTTTGTAGTTTTTTTATATGATAAAATAATTTATAATATGTTATATACTATTATTTGCTTAATTAAGAAGAGATTGTACTATGGATGCTAATGATTTAGATGGAGCTATAAAATACTATAAGAATTTGATAAGCCAGAATGAAAATGATTATAAATCTTTAATATGTCTGGGTAATGCATTATCAGAGTTAAAAAAATTTGAAGAGTGTTTTGACTGCTTTGAAAAAGCAATTGAGCTAAACCCTGATTTTGCAAAATCATATTTATGCTATGGCATAGCTTTATCTGATGCCGGACGAAAAGAGGAAGCAATAGATAAATATAAAAAAGCTGCTGATCTAGCTCCGAATGATTCAACCATTTATGTAATATGGGCGAATACTTATGTAGAAAAAAATATGTATGATGAAGCTATGGATCTTTACTTGGATGCTATTAATATAGATAGACAAAATGTTACGGCTTATATGGCACTAGGAAATTTGCTTTCTTTGATGGGCAAAGTGTCTGAAGCTTTAAAATATTACAAAGAAGCAAGCTATATTGACCCAAGTAATGATGATATTTATTTGATTAAAGAAGATGCTATTGACACTTTTTTAAAAGAATAAATAATCTGAAAAGTATTATAAAAGGAGGCGCAATGAGAGGTTATGGCGGATACAACAGAAGAAGAGACTACGACAGCAAGCCTGACTTTATGGATAGGATTTTTTCTGTTGGAAGTTATGTAACATGTGGCTTATTTGGTTTCATCTGGTTTATAATTGCTAATATTCAAGGTAAAGCCTTGAGTAATTTTTTAAAATTTCATATTTTTCAGTCGATTATGGTTACATTATTATTAGCACTATTAAATATGTCTTTGGGGTTATTTATCAAAATAATTAAATTTATACCTATTATTGGCGGATTGGTAATAAATTATATATATATGCCTATTTTCAATAATCCTTTTGTTTTAGGGTACTCTATTATTGAGGCTTTAACGTTTGGTTTGGCTTTTTATCTTATTATAACTGCATTTTTAGGTGGATATAGCAATATACCCGGTGTATCTGTGCATGTAAGAAAAATGCTGTAATAAACTAGTTTATTATTAAGTCTATTAACTCGTCGTTGCTGTAATAATCCTCTAAAACGTGAATATTACATTCTAATTTGTCTTCAACATCTTTAACAGTTAAATTATCCAGAAAATCATTTGTAAATTTTCTTAGCATTACACCTGATATAATTAAGTCATCTATTTCCGACTTAATAGGTAAAAGATTATCAATTAAATCTTGTCCTGTGATTAGACCTGTAACGGTTATACTATCACCCCAAAAGTAGCTTTTAATTGGTATAAGACTGATGTTAACATTTTTTATTTTGTTTAATTCATCAATAACTTGTTTGGTTGAAGAATATGCGTTTTTACCAGTTGCCATTGTGAATTTTTTTTGGATATCGACAGCTTTAGGCAGGTCTGCTTTTTGTTGTTCAAAATCATTTAATATCATCCTGCAAATGCCAACACCGTCTTCCAGCTGCCCAAAGTCACTGTAGTGCTCATAGCTGGGAAAATTTTTTCCTGACAAAGTATAAAATTCATCTGAGGCATGGGCAACTATATTTCCTATTTTTTCATTAAAATCATTAATTATATCAATTGTTTCCAGTGCTTTATTTTTGTCTACTTTATTAAGTTCAGTCTCTTCTCGATATTTTGTTAGTCCCACCGGCACAATCGCAACAGATAATATATTAGATTTTAATTTTAATAAATCATCGAGAGTTTTTCTTAGCTCATCGCCATCGTTAAAGCCTGGGCACATAACTATTTGTAGGTGTACAGGTATATCTAAACTATTTAGCCATTTTAACTCTTCTAAAATATCAGGTGCTTTAGGGTTTCCCAGCATTTTTCTTCTTAAATCGTTATTGGTAGTATGCAGAGATACATATAAAGGGCCTAACATCATTTTTTCTATGCGCTCTTTGTCTTTTTTTTGCAAATTTGTTAGTGTGATGTAAGTGCCTTGTAGGTATGATAAACGGTAGTCATCATCTTTAACGTATAAGCTGCTTCTTAAACCTGTGGGTTGTTGATCTACAAAACAAAAAATACACTTGTTTGTACAGGGTTTTATTTTATCAAATACTGCTGCTTCAAAGCATATGCCCATATCGTCTTCAAAATCTTTTTCAATTTCAATAATTTCTTCTTCGCCGTTGGCTCTTTTTATATGCAGATCAAGCTCTTCTGTTGCAATTAAATATTGATAATCTATTAAATCATTTGGTTTTACGTTATTAATACTTATAATTTCGTCACCGGACATTAGTTCTAAGTCTTGCGCGATGCTGTCTTCTTTTACAAAGCTAATTATTGCAGGCATGTTTTTTTCTTTCCTTATGCAGATTTTATTTTTGTTCGTTATTTATATTATATTTTAAAAATTAGCAGAAAGCATTGAAGAATAAATTTTGCCATTTAAAAATTAACTAATTAATTAATAGAAATAAAATAGAGTTAATATTTCAAATACTAACTCTGTTTAACAAATTATTTTAGTCTATATAAGTAAGAACTCTGAAAAGGGTGTTAGCGCACCCACATTCTTACCTTATTATTTTAGCATATAATTTTATATCGTTGCGTATACATTAAGTTAATCATTGACTCAACAGTGAATAATAAAAGGTGGTGAATACCACCAAATAAAAAAAGCCGCTTTTATTGGCGGCTACCAGACTTGGGGAAGAGATTGGGGTATATTGGCTATATTATTATAATCGGCAAAAATTTTTGAAACTTTAGGATTTTTTTAAAATTTTTTTTTCTTTTATTTTCGATATATAATTTTTTTAGTTGAAAATTTTTCTAATAAAGGAGTTATCGTGATTAAAGAACAGTATAATCCACAGGAAATAGAAAGAAAATGGCAAAAATTCTGGGATGATAATGATATATATAAAACACCGTCTGAGTCAGACAAGCCAAAGTATTATGCACTGTCAATGTTCCCTTACCCGTCAGGTAGATTGCATATGGGGCATGTAAGAAACTATACAATTACAGATGTAATAGCACGTTTAAAACGAATGAAGGGGCATAATGTTCTCCATCCTATGGGGTGGGATAGCTTTGGGCTGCCTGCGGAGAATGCTGCAATTCAATCTAATGCAAATCCCGCTGAATGGACGATCTCTAATATTGATTATATGAGGGATCAGCTTAAAACACTAGGTTTAAGTTATGATTGGGATAGAGATATCGCTACCTGCAAGCCTGATTATTATAAATGGACACAGTGGCTGTTTTTAGAATTCTATAAGGCTGGATTAGCTTATAAAAAAGAAGCTGCAGTAAACTGGTGTACAGACTGTGTAACGGTTTTGGCAAATGAACAAGTGGAAGATGGTAAATGCTGGAGATGTAGCACTACAGTAGAAAAGAAAAATCTTTCGCAATGGTTTTTAAAAATTACTGACTACGCAGAAGCATTGCTGCAAGACTTGGATATGCTAAAAGGCTGGCCTGAAAACGTTAAGTTAATGCAAAAAAACTGGATTGGTAAGTCTGAGGGGACCACTATTAAATTTAAACTGGCAGAAAATCCTGATATAGAGATACCTGTATTTACAACTAGGCCTGATACTGTTTTTGGGGTTACTTATCTTGTTGTTGCACCTGAATACCCGCTGATTGATCAATTAATAATAGATGAGAACAAAGATCACGTTCAAAAATATATTGATGCTGCAAAAATAAAAAGTGAAATTGAAAGAACCTCTACTGAAAAAGAAAAAACGGGCATACCGCTTGGAACCCATGTTATAAATCCGTTTAATGGCAAGAAAGTTCCGTTATGGACAGGAGATTATGTTTTGGTTGAGTATGGTACAGGTGCGGTTATGGGTGTACCTGCACATGATACAAGGGATTTTGCCTTTGCTAAAAAATATAATTTGCCAATAGTTCAAGTAATTAAAAATCCTGAATCCGGCGAGGAAGATTTAACAGACGCATATGTAGATCCGGGAGTTATGATAAACTCAGGTGAATTTAATGATCTTGACAATGAAATAGGTAAACAAAAAATTACAGAATGGGCTGAGCAAAACAATGCAGGTGGCAAAAAAGTTCAGTTTAGGCTAAGAGATTGGCTGATAAGTCGACAAAGATACTGGGGCGCTCCAATTCCTATTATATATTGTGATGAGTGTGGCATAGTTGCTGATGAAAATTTACCTGTTCTTTTGCCGGAAGATGTAGATTTTAAAGTTCAGGGCAGGTCACCTGTTTCAACTTCGGAAACATTTATAAATACTACTTGTCCTAAATGTGCAAAGCCGGCTAAGCGTGAAACAGATACTATGGATACTTTTATCTGCAGTAGCTGGTATTATTTAAGATATATTGACCCTAAAAATGAAGATAAAATATTTGACTCTGATCTTGTAAATAAATGGATGAATGTTGATCAGTATGTAGGTGGTATTGAGCACGCTATTTTACACCTTTTATATTCCAGGTTCTTTGTTAAGTTCTTAAAAGATAGAGGGCTTGTTAATTTTGATGAGCCGTTTGATAATCTTTTAACACAAGGCATGGTATTAAAAGACGGTTCTAAAATGAGTAAATCAAAAGGTAACACTGTTGATCCTGATGATATATTTAAAAATTATGGTGCTGATACCGCTAGGCTGTTTATCTTAAGTGATTCACCACCTCAGAGAGATTTGGAATGGTCTGATGAAGGTGTAGAGGGTTGCTATAAGTTTTTAAACAGAGTTTGGAGATTAGTATATAATACCCAAGAAAATATTATACTTGACTATCCAGAGCTAGATGTTGATAAGCTTGCACCTAAAAATAATGACCTTTTAAGAGAGACCCACAAGGCAATCAAAAAGGTTACTGCTGATATAAACAATGAATTCCAGTTTAACACGGCTATAAGTAAGTATAGGGAATTTGTTAATACTATTTATGACTATGTAGGTAAAACCAAAACTTATACAGACGAAGATAAGGCTGTTTTAAGCAATGCTATTATTACATTAATTAAATTAATGTCTCCGCTGGTTCCTCATATGACCGAAGAGTTATGGAATGAGCTTGGTGGTTCACGATCTATTCATACTATTGAATTGCCTGAGCATGATGAAAGTCTTGCAGTATCACAAAATGTGCCTATAGTTGTTCAAGTCAACGGCAAAGTTAGAGATAAGCTAATGCTTTCGTTTGGTTCGTCTAATGATGAGCTGGAGAAAGCTGCTAAGGATAGTGAAAAAATTCAGTCTCATATACTAGGTAAACAGGTTATAAAAACAATCGTAGTGCCGAATAGACTTGTTAATATAGTTGTTAAATAAATTAATTTAAACATTTATAATTGTACATTGATAACTTGATAAAGAGATATCCTTTAATCGCTAATTTTTCTAAAGGGGGCTTAAAAAGGATACGACAGAAATTTAAATAAGCAAAAGAGTTATTTTTACTCTTTGCTTGAACTAATTTTTGTAGGATTAGAGGTTTGTTAGCGATACGCCTTTTATCCTCTTTATTAAGTAATATATTTATAAGCAAAAAATGCTGTGCCAAAGGTTAGGAACAGCATTTTTTCATAATATTTTATCCGGTTAATTAATTAGTGCTTAAAGTGTCTCATGCCAGTACAAATCATTGCAATATTATATTTATTTGCCTCTGCAATAACATCTTGGTCTTTTATACTGCCACCAGGCTGAATAATAGCAGCAATTCTTGATTGTGCTGCGGCATGTATGTTATCTATTGCCGGATAAAAACCATCACTTGCAATAACAGCATCTTTTGTTTGTTCACATGCCTGATTTAAAGCTATTTCCATAGAGGCAATTCTGCTTGTTTGCCCGGCACCTATGCCAACTGTCTTTTTATCTTTAGCTATAACAATAGCATTAGAGTTAACATGTTTGGCAACTTTCCAGGCAAATATCATATCTTCTATTTGTCTTTCGTCCGGTTTGGTCTCAGTTACAACTTTAAACGTATCCTTATTAAGTTCTGCCACGTCAGCTGATTGAGTTAATAAGCCAAATGGTAACTTTTTAAAGGTATATTTTTGTGTATATTTATATTCAAGTGCAGGCGTAGATATTTTAACTAATCTAAGATTTTTCTTTGTTTTCAAAATTTCTAAAGCTTCAGGCTCAAAATCAGGAGCTATTACAACTTCAAAGAAAATTTGTTTAATATGATTGGCCATTTGGACTGTTACAGATTGATTTAAACCAATAATTCCTCCAAATGCACTAATAGAATCGCACTCAAATGCTTTTAGGTAAGCATCTGTAATATTGTCACCAATGGCAGCACCACATGGATTGCTGTGCTTAATTATACAAGCAGCAGGCACATCAATAAATTCGCTTACTATATTGTATGCGGCTGTTAAATCAACCAAGTTATTATAAGAGAGCTCTTTGCCGTTTAATAATTCGTATTTAATGCTGTCTGTTGTTTCATATAAAGCTGCTGCTTGATGTGGATTTTCACCGTATCTTAAGTCTTGTATCTTTTTTAGATTCATATTTAAAATATCCGGTAGTTTTGACGTATCTATATCGCTTAACCTGGTATAAAGTTGCTCAGATATAACTGAATCATACATTGAGGTATACTGAAATGATTCTATAGCAAGATTTTTTCTTAAATCAATATTTGTTTTACCGTTATTTTCTTCAAGATTATTAAGAATTTCATTATATTTTTCTGGCTTATAAACCACTGTTACATAATTATAATTCTTTGCTGCAGCTCTTAAAAGTGTAACACCACCTATATCTATATATTCAATAAGTTTTTTCGCAGACATTTGCGAATCTTTAGAGGCATCAAAGAACGGATATAAATTAACAATAACCATGTCTATGGGTGTTATATTTTTATCTTTAAGCTCTTGCAAATAGTTTTGATTATCTCTGTCAAGGAGTATACCTGCATGTATAGCAGGATGAAGGCTTTTTACCCTGCCACCTAGAAGCTCTCTATATCCTGTAACTTCAGATATCTCTATTGCATTAATTCCATTTTCTTTTAATAAATCATATGTTCCACCGGTTGAAATTATCTCGTAGTCAAATTTTTCCACAAGATTTTTAGCAAATTCCACTACCCCTTCTTTATCATATACACTTATGATTGCTCTTTTTTTTGACATTGCTTTTATGACTCCTTCAAACAATTATGACTTAACCATACTAACTCTAAAATACTTTCAATACTATACAGGTCTAACGATTGTGACTGGTTTGCTATGGGGCATTATATCCTGCAATATCCCAGATTTAGAGGTGAGTATTATAAACTGAAACTCTTGACCTTTTTCTACACTTAACTTCTTAAATGGTATAGATAGCTCGTGAACAGTTTTTCTTTCTTGCTTGATACTGGTTGTTTTCTGCATTTTCCACAAATTATTTTCAATAGCCTCTGAAAATATAATAGATTTTGTTGTATAAGGATCTATAGGTATCTCTATTTCTCTAGAAAATGAGTATTTAATTGTTTCTGGGATAATATTATCTTTAATCCTTGTCCTTATAGACGAACTTGCCTTAAACTGTTCTGGGATAAAGCCATATATATAAATTTTAGGTGAGTCATCCAAATTTTTATGATTAACATCAAATCTAAAATAAATATTATTTTCATCAAAACCAAAAAATATTCGCCTTAAAAACTTGTCACCATTGACTGTCAAGTCTTGTGGTATTTCAATACAACCTGCATTTGCCCATTCTTCATCAGAATCTACTAAACCATTTATCGTAGGGTTTAATAGTCCTTTAGGAAGCTTTAGCGGCTTGCCCACCAAAAAGTGAATAGGGGTATTTAAATAATTAGGTATAGGCTTATCCAGCAGCTCATAAATATGCTGTAAATTAGCCCTAAATAACTCATCAAACAGATTATCTTGTCCAGAATCATTTGGTTCACCATACCACCAGAACCAATCGCTACCTTGAGCAGTATAAAAACACTTCCAAGCCTCTTTTTCTACTTTTTCGCTAAAGCGTTCTTCCTTTAGATGCTTTTTAAGGTCTTTTTTAGTTTTGCTTAAGTAATTCCACGCAATGTTTTTAGACGAATCTCCTATCCAAACATCAAAATTTCTATTTATCCAAGAACCTGAATGCAATGTATCCAAATGCTTAGGCTCAACAGGGTTATCAAGATAATCGCTAAGCGTAGATATGTTTAATGTTTTATCTACTGATAATAAAGAATATAGCTCATTTAAAAATGGCTTGCCATCTTGATGATAGTTTTCCCAGCAGTTTTCACCATCTAGTGCAATAACCACAACATGATTAGTATCTGGAGTATTCTCCAGCTTGGTTTGTACGCCTTTTATTCTTTCATACAGGTCTTCAGCTGCTATTTGCGGATTAATTTTATCATACTCAAACCCGATTAGATCGGATAATACAGTGTTCCTAAAGACTATTGATATATTTTTATCGCCTTTAAAACTTAACTGATAAGGAGTGCATAGATCATAAGGGTTTTCCAACTCTCCATTAAAGTCCCTGATAAACTCTTTTTGTAATGTTCTTGCCAGGTTGCCTTCATCTGATATTGTCCACTTTATACCATTTTGAACCATTAACTCTATTGTCTCAGTGCTTATACTTTGCTCTGATGGCCACATGCCTTTAGGCTTTTTGCCAAATACTGATTTAAATTTTTTTAAGCTTTCTTTTATATGCCATTTAGCATCAAAAGCAAAGGATTTATTTTTTTCGGGCAAGTTGATATTTGGTGATGCTTGCTTTGCGGATCCGAAGTCAATTAAAAGCGGTATAATCGGATGGTAATAAGGACTTGTTATTAAATCTATCTGCCCTTTGTCAAAATATTCTTTATATTTAGGAATTATTTGTTTGATAATATCGCGCTGTAGTTGAATGATAATCTGCCTGTCTTCTAAATTATAATTATCACCTTTATAAAAAAGTGCTTTTAATTTCTCGTTGTTCTCTATCCAGCTTGGGTCAAACCATACCAGGTTAAAACATGCCAAAATATCGGAGTATTCTTGCTCTGAAAATGCGAATATGTCAGATGTTTCTTGTGCATAGCGTTTTTGATATAGTCTTTCAAAAGAGGCATGAGTACATATTAAGTTTGCATAATTAGCATCAAAAAAGTTTTCGAGGATAAAGAGCTTATCTTCTTCTGTTAAATATTTGGTATCCTTTAATGTTAATAGAGAATGTGTGTCATTAGCATTGTTATCAGCGTAATCGCATAACTGGTCTATCAAACATGCCGTAAGATTGAAAGTTTGCTTTATGTTAGGGTATTTTTCCAGTATAGATAGCATATCATAGTAGTCTTTAATTGCATGCAGCCTGGTCCATGGCATTAGGTATTCACCTGTCTTAGGGTGTTTATAAACCGGTTGGTGCATATGCCACACAAAACAAACTGTCAAATTCTTGGTCATGTTCTATCCTTTTAGTTTTAAGGTCGAGCAAGCTTTTATCCTGCTCATTAATTCAGGTATTTTATTTATGATTTTACAATAACTATATTAATTTAAACACCCTTTAAAAAGTTTAGTAGTAGTATTAAACTATCTGGATGAATAATTTATATTTATCTTGGGGTAAACTTTACAAAGTTTTCATTAATTGGAAATTAGATTATGATTATATTGTGAGATAAGAAATTTTAGTAAAAGGAGAACAAATGGGAGATAACACAATAAACATGAATAACTATAAGTTTAATAAGGATTTGAAAGGCAGTAATACGCTTTATATAATAATAGCGGTATTTGCCATAATTCTATTATTGCAAAAGTCTTTAGTTATAGTTGATGTTGGTACAAGGACAATAGTATTTACACCGATTTTGGGTAAGACTCGCTCTATTAGTGAAGGTTTACACTTTATTGTACCTTTTTTAGAGTACCCTATACAAAAATATGATGTAAGGGAGCAAACTTACACAATGGGTGCAGTAAGTGATGAACGAGTTGTAGGAGATCAAGGTATAGTTGCTTTAACTTCTGATGGGCAAAAAATCATGATGGATATGTCACTTATTTATAGGTTAGATCCAGCTACAATAGCTACAATGCATCAAGAAATAGGTCCTCAATATCTTGATAAAATTGTTAGACCTCAAATCAGGAGTATAACAAGAAATATAGTGGCTGAGTACCCTGTTGAAAAAGTTTATTCAGAGGAAAGAAATGAGATACAAGATAAAATATATGATAGAGCCCAAAAAGAGCTTAATAAATATTTTATTTTAGTATCGAAAGTATTAATCAGAAAAATAACCTTTTCGCCAGAATTTGCCAAGGCTGTTGAGCAAAAACAGGTTGCTTTACAAGAAGCTCAAAGAATGAAATATGTAAATCAGAAAGAAGAGCTTGAAAAAGAGAGAAAGATTATTGAAGCTTCTGGTATATCAAAAGCTTATGAAATCGAAGGTCAGACTTTAAGAAAGTATCCTGAGTTGATACAAATGAAATATGTAAATAAGCTTAGCCCTGGCGTTAAAACAATTATTTCTGATCAGGCTTCAATTATTAACTTTCCAGCTGACTTGCTAAAGGAAGGTAAGAAATAAGCAAATTTAAAAACTTTAAGAGAAATTAATCACTAAAAATGGCTGCTTTTTATATTCAATTAAAAGCAGCCATTACTAATTTTGCCCCTTTTAGTCTTAAAAAAATAAAAAGTATTAAATTGTTAAATAGGTTCATATATAAATTGCCATATTGCCTATTTCCTCATATACTGCTGACCTAGGCATAATTGCACCATAATCTATTATTTTTCTTTTCCCATCTTTTCCAATTGTATTAGCGGCGAAGCTGTCTAAGTAAAGCAAACCATCGACGCACAAAATCTTTTTTTGGGGCTTGTCTTTATATGTAATAAATCGAGCATTTACCTGCTTTAAGCCATTTTTAGGTGGTTTAGCTTTATCAACAAACTTTGTAATCATAAAAGAGTCCTTACCTAAATCCGCAAAATAAAATTTTGCAAACCCTTTACGAGCTTGTCGCCCCCTAATAAAGCAAGCAATATTTGGCTCCACATATGCTCCATGCCTAAAATGATCTTTTAAAGGAACCGGTCTAAATATTTTTATTACATAATTTTTATCACCTGCATTTATTTTATATGCCCAGCCAAGTAGTCCTTCACCTATATAATTAATATTAATTTTTTTACCACCAACTATAAGGGTGTAAGTTTTTTTAATTTCCTTTAGACGTTTACTCTCTTCTTGCCCTAGTGCATCGTATTGACGCTCTTTCAAGTCAGCTACAACTTTTTTAAGTTTTGCCTGGTTAAATTCTGGAATAGTTTTTTGCCAGGGCAATTCGCCTATGCTTCTCTTTGATCCAAATGGTAAAATTTTCATAAATTCTTGTATAGAAGCTTTATCCAAAAAAATAATTTGACTAAGAGCCTTTTCTAAAGCATTTTCTCCACTTGTTAAACATTCTCTTAATTTTGCTGCCATATCTTTGTGAGGTGATTTATTCAAGACCTTTCTGATAAAATCAAATGTTATTCTTGCCTTATAACCTTTAAAATGTTTTTGGATAATTACAGCTGCACTTTGCTGTTTTTCTGCCTCTTCTTTAGTCAGAGCAGTTAATTTTAATGTACTTTTATAGGTTGGAGTAAAAACTCGCATTATACTATGTTTCCCTTATTAATATCATTGATAAAATTGTAAAATAAAATATATAAATATTAATTATTTTATAATAATTGAATAATAATTAAAGTAAATATAATTAAATTTTTATAACAAATATTAAAGAAACAGCTTGGCCTAGGCAAAAAATACCCTAAAATTCTTTTCTGATTGTTAGATTGTGTTAGAATTAAAAAATATAAGCTTTGATCTGAAAAAAATGCTACTAATAGGAGGCTTGTTATGCGCGGAGAGATTCAAAAGGCTATAGATCATTTTACTAAAGGGGAATACGCTAAAGCAATTGAGATATTTAACAGTTTGATTGAAGAAGACCCGAAAGATCCATTTTTATATAATAATCTTGCTACGGCATATTTTAAGCAGGGAAAGCTTGACCAAGCGATTAATGCTTATGAAAAAGCTCTTGAACTAGCACCGGATATGCAGGAACTCTATCAAAACCTGGCAGACATATATGTATTTAGGAATGAAATTTCTGATGCGCTTGAGTTATTGAGCACAGGTATTTCTATAAACCCTCAAAATCCTGGTATTAGATATCACTATGCAAGAGTATTATCTAAAGATAACAGGTTTAATGATGCTATTGAAGAACTTGAAAAAGTTGTTGACCAGGCTCCTAATAATATGGATGCCAGATATGACCTTGCTCAGGCTTATTTTGAAGTTGGTAATTATGGGCATTCTATTACAGAGTTTAAGGTTGTATTAGAGGCTCACCCTGATAGTGCAGATATTCATTATCATCTGGCAACTGCGTATGAAGCTGATAATTATTTAAACAAGGCTAAAGAAGAACTTAAAAAGACTCTTGAACTTAACCCCCGTATGTTTGTGGCGCATAAAAAAATGGGCATTATAAACATGGCAGAAGGTAACAATGATAAAGCTGTTGAGCATTTCGAAAAATATGTGAGTGTTGTCTCTGATAAAGAGGAAGAACAAAGAATACGCTCAACAATTGAAAGATTAAGCTAGCTTTCAAATAAATACATTTTAGATCATTCAATCAAAATAAATCCCAGTGGAGTAGGACCGTGGCGCATAAATCAGATAAAAAATTAAACAAAAAACTGAATAATAAACTAAATAATAAATTTGACAATAATTTACTTTATTTTATAACCAAAGCAATATTACTTTGCTCTAACAGCTTGAGCTTACAAGATATGAGCTTATCTAAAATATATAGAGCTTCTACTTGTTATGTGTTTAAGATTTTGGCGATTGTATATTGTGAAAAACACAGAAATTTGCAATCTGTAAAGCTAATAGATACTGTATTCTCTGATATAAAAGAATATGAAAATAATCTTTTTAACAAGATTTTAGATTATCAAATTAAATCTCTTAGACTAAATGAGGGAGATAATAATCTTTTCGCCTCAGGCTTAAAAGAAAATGTATCTGTTAAAGAAAAATATTTTGCTGAATTCATTGAATCATTGAAAAATATAGTAAAATCTATTAATTTAAATATTGAGTCTTTAGGGTATATTTATGAGAACTTACAGCAGTATAAGCTAGTCCAGAATATTCCGCCTATAGAGGATTCTTTACAACTAAAATTAAACCTTGAAAGAGACGATTATGATTATATTTTAATCAAATCAAATGAGAGCAGGAAAAAGCAGGGTATATTTTTTACACCTGCACGGTTGATTAATCAACTTCTGGAATCAAGTTTGCTGCCAAGGCTTGAAGAAGTAGAGTCTTTAGAAGAGCTTTTGGAGATAAAGATATTAGATCCGGCTTGTGGTGGTGGTAATATTCTTATTGGAGTGTTTAATTGTCTGTACGATAAGGCTTTAAGCTTGCCTGATAATGTAATTCATCCTGAAGAATTAAAAAAACTAATACTAAAACAGTGTATCTATGGCATAGATCTTGATCCTGTAGCATGTGAAATTGCAAAATTATCTTTATTTTTGCTTACAGGCAAGACAGATCATTTTAAAAATGTCTTAAATGCTAATTATTTAATTGAAAGTTTAGAAAGTTATGAGTATAACCTTGATTTGAATCGATTATTTAATGATAGCGTGCATAAATTTGACTTAATAATAGGTAATCCGCCTTATATTAATATTCAGTACCTGAAAGAAGAAGAAAAAGCTTATTATCTTGAGTTTTATAGCAGTGCTTTTAGGCGATTTGATATTTATGTTTTATTTTTTGAGAAGTCTTTAAAGTACTTGCTAAAAGATAATGGTTTATTGGCATTTATTGTACCTGACAAGTTTTTGACACAAAGTTATGCTCAAAAAATAAGAAAATTAATACTTGATAATTATTCAATTAAAAAAATAGTAAGCTATAAAGAACAGTTGGTCTTTAAAAATGCTGTTGTTGAACCAATAATAATAGTTATAAACAGCAAAAAAGAAGAAAATCCTTATGTAGAAACAGTTGAAATAAAGCAAAATCTTGAAAAAGAAAACTTTTTGAACCAATCTAATTTTTTGAATATGTACAACTTTGGTTTTAGGGTCAGTTGGAATATTTTTAAGCAAGAGATTATTGAAACTGTACAAAATAAAAGTTTCCCACTGTCTGAAATGTGCTACATAAGTTGGGGTGCGCAGCCTGGGAATGCTAGTAAGTTTATATTTAAAAACCTTGATTTAGTTCCAGAGCAACTTCATCAACACGCAAAACCTTTGATCAAGGGTAAAAATCTTGATAAATATCAGGTAAGTTATTCGGGTGATTATTTGCTTTATGTTACTGAGGGTGAAAATAAGCTACATAGGCCAGCTTTTAAAGAGCTTTTTGAATCTGAAAAAGTTGTTATTTCTGAAGTAACAAAAGACAAAGGCATTATAGCTGCTCTTGATAATCAAAAGTATTATACGAATCACTCTATAATAAATTGTATTCATAAGAGAGATCTGTTTAAGCTGCCTAGTGAAATGTTAACATCTAGGGGCATTAGGGTTACTGATAATTTGATAAATAAATATAAATGGCTGGATAATGAAAATGCTTATACTAAAAAGACTTCTATAAGTAAAGGTTCCAAGTTTAATAATATTACGCTGAAGTATATTCTTGGTATTTTAAACTCTAATGTTATAAATTTTTACTTTAAGAATTTTTTATCTGGTGATTTGAACGTATTCCCTGAGTTAGTTAGATTTTTACCAATATTTGATATAACTGTGCAGCCTTTTGATATATTTGATTCTATGGAATTTATTGAATTTTTATCTTATCAGGACTATGAAAGTGCTAAAAGATATCTGGTAAAAACAATACAACAGGAAAATTATTGGAAAGCTCATCAGTTGATAACTATTGTTGTAGAAATAATGGTTAGCCTGAAGAGTGAGCTTAAGATGCAAGAATTTGTTGAATTTAATAGTATCCTCAATAGTGCTGTTTGTAGTCTTTATGGATTGAATAAGGAACAAGTTGCCTATATCAACGAGTATTTGATTTAATATTAAGTACCTGATAAAAAAATTTTTTTAAGTTCGCTTGACCGTAGATTTTTAGCAAACTATACTAAAAAGGTAGGGATTTAAGGTTGTAAAATTTTTTTGTTAATGTTATTAATTACCTACTTGTAAAATATTTAGAATATAAAAAGGAGTTGAACAATGGGAACTATTATTAATTCAAAATTACCGGAATTTAAACTACAAGCTTATCATAATGACGACTTTATAACTGTTGATAGTAAAGATCTTGCAGGTAAGTGGTCTGTGTTCTTTTTCTATCCTGCTGACTTTACTTTTGTTTGTCCTACTGAACTTGGTGATTTAGCAGATAAATATGAACAGCTCAAAAAAATGGGTGTTGAAGTGTATTCTGTGAGCACAGATACTCATTTTGTGCATAAAGCTTGGCATGACGCTTCTGATACAATTAAAAAAATTAAATTCCCAATGCTTGCTGATCCTACCGGATACTTAAGCAGAGCACTAGGTGTATATATTGAAGAAGAAGGCGTTACTTATCGTGGTAGCTTTGTAGTTGATCCTGAAGGCAAAATCAAAATTGCTGAATTGCAGGATCTTGCAATTGGCCGTAACGCTGATGAGCTTGTTCGTAAAGTGCAGGCTGCACAATTTGTTGCCAAAAATGAAGGTGAAGTTTGCCCTGCAAAGTGGACCCCAGGTGCAAAAACTCTTAAGCCTGGCTTGGACTTAGTTGGTAAACTATAAATTTACTAATAAATTAAAATATTTTTTTATAATATTTCCGGGTGGCTTTTACAGTTGCCCGGATTTCATATATCATAAAGAAAAGATTTAAGCCCACTAGCACGGGGGCAGCGAGTATATACAAAAAATACTACTTTAGAGGAGAAATAAAATGATTGATAATGCTATGAAAACTCAATTAAAAGACTATTTTAAAAGTCTTGATGATTCTATTTCACTTGTTGTTAAGGCTAGTGAAAATGCCAAGCAGGATGAACTTTTGGAGATGCTTGATCAAGTTGCTTCTTGCAGTGAGAAAATTGATGTTGTTAAAGATAATGAGTTAGTTGATGTTCCTAGCTTTTCTATCAAAAAAAACAATGAAGAAACCGGTATTTCTTTTTGTGGGATACCTGGAGGGCATGAGTTTAATTCTTTTATTTTAGCTATATTAAATAGTGCGGGCTTTGGTAAAATGCCTGATGAAGAAATAAAAGAGCGTATTGTAGCCCTTAAGGGTAATATAAATTTGAACACATATGTCACTTTAAGCTGTCCAAATTGTGCTGATGTTGTACAGTCGCTAAATTTATTTGCTGCGTTAAACCCTGCAATATCTCATACAATGATTGATGGGGCTTTAGTTATAGAACAAGCTAAAGCGCTTAATGTAGAAGCTGTACCTACAGTATTTAGCGGCAAAGATATTATTAGAGTTGGAAAAACCGATTTATTGCACTTGTTAGAAATTCTTGAGGAAAATTTTAAATAATTATAATTTTATACCTGACAATTGGCAAAATGTGTTTAATTGATTAAGTTCCTTGTTAATAATTTCATTTAGGTAATCATTTTGACACTTTAAAGCTATACTTGACGCATCAGAATAGAATTTATAAGCTTTTTGTACATTTTCTTGCTTGTTGTCCTGTGTGGCTGTTGCCATTTCATGGTATATTTTGGCATTTACCATAAATACATAAGATAATAATAAATACAACTCATTGTCATGGGCAATTTTAAAGCTTCTTTCTACATATATGAGCGCAGATTCAAAGTCACCTTTGATGATATATATTTCTGCTATTAGTTTTTGAAGTAAAATGCTCATGATAAAGTTATTTTTATCTGATGTTTGCGCTACTTCTAAAGCTTTATCAGTAATATCCAACGCTTGATCTATTTCAGATTCCAGGATTTTATCTTCTGCACTGAAATACCAACCCAATAATGCGCCTACAGTCAGTTTATTTTCTGAACAGTATTCCAGTTCTTCTCTGAATATTTGTTTGGCTTTTTTATAGCTACATTTTTCTTTATAAATTTTGCCTATAAGCATTTTAATAATTGATTGAAGGCTGTGTTCATTATATAAATCGGTAAGTATAAGCAAATTACGAGATATTTCACTTGCTTCATCATATTTACCTTCTAGCATGCAAATTATTAAATATATTAAGTCGCTATAGATTTTTAAATAATTAGAATCTCTTAAATTTGGTGCTTCATTATCAACCTTGGCTATAACTGTTTTGACCTCAATCACTTCACCACGTAATAGCTTATTGATAGAATCAATTAATTTTGCCTTTAGTAATGTATCTTTATCGACTTGTTCTAGTGAGGATAATTTTGAAATAAGAGAGCTTGTTATAATTTTTGTTTCTTTATTTCCTTGAATAGCTAAAGCCTCTGTTAAAATAAGCTCTGCATGAATTTTAATCCCTGCCAGCTCATCTAATGAAATACCAGGTATAGATGTATTTTTAGAAAGATGTTCATCTATCACGGGTATTACTTCATGGCGAGTGACAGAAATTATTTCTTCATGTCGTCCTAAGTTAAGTAATGACAACAGTTTTGAATAGTGCAAAAGAGCATATTCAAGCGGTAATTCATATTTACTTATTTTAGATATAGCTTTATCAGCAACATCAATTACTTTATAATAGCTGCCAGATACTTCACAACATCTTGATAAGTGACCGGCAAGGTCTATCATTTGAATATAATCTTGTCTTTTTTCTCGCTCCATTACCGCATCATATAAAAATTGTTGCGCTAATTCAGGATTTGTATAATTATTTATCTTGCTGCCAAGAAGTTCGTTAATACTTAGTTTGTATTCATCTTTGTTTTCTATATCTAGTACATCAATTAATCTTAAAACTCTTGATTGACAAGTAGTAAAGCAACTAAGAGCTCCTAACCTTGCCGCTTCCATACTGGCTTTATCCCAATAATCAAAAGCTTCAGCCAAATTGCCACTTAATTCTAAATGAAATGCCAGTTTAACTTGGCTAATTCCACTTATATTAGAAAGAACATCTAACATTTTCTTATGGTAAGTTTCAGTTTCTTCCTTATCATTGAACCCTTGCTTATATATTAAATTCCATATTAACTTATGTTTAAATTCTAAGTGATACTCATCACCTGTAGGTACAAATATGCCACTTTCTTTTAATATTTCAATTAGCTCATAAAATCTTTGTTGCTGCACACCAACCATCTGTTGAATAGCAGCAGGCATAAATTTTATGCCGAATAAACTTGCACAAAGTAATACTTGTATTAACTCCGGTGACGATTGTGCAAGCAAGCTAAGCCTAATATTAATGGCTTTCTCAACTGAGTCAGGCAAATCAAAGTTTAGATTTTGCGGGGAAAATTTAAGGCCGTTATCCACACTCTGAATTGCACCTACCTGGAAGAGTAAGTATAGTACTTGATCAACATATAATGGCAAACCCTTTGACTGCTTAACAATCATTGTTCTTACGTTTGTTGGTATAACTTCTTGACCATTGAAGAGGCCTGAAATCATATTAATCAATGTCTCTTCATCCATTGGCTTCAAGTTTAATTTTACTATATTTTTTCCTACCAGATAAGGTCTAAAGTATTTGCTCAAGTTCAATTCACTTGAATAAGTTGAAATAATAAAGTTTTTATTCTCCAAAAAGCCACTTTGTATCAACATTTTTATACAATCAAATGAATCATCATCTATGTAATCAAAATCTTCTATAACTAAAACAACTTTTGCCTGCTGTGCAAAAATATTGATAAATTCTACGATTGCATTTTTAACAACTTGCGAATTTTGGAATAAATCTTCACCAATACTATATTCATCATCATTAAGTATTAACATATATAAGATGTTTAAAAGTGTTTCATCGTTAATTCCAATTTTATTTAATAATTCTGCTATTTGTTGTTTTAGTTGCTCTACATCTGTGTTTAGTATTGGCAAATTAAATATTGATTTGAATAAATCTTGAAAGTAAGAATAAGGCAATGGTTTATTGTCGCACTGACCTTTTAGCCAGAATATTTTTTCATTCTCCAGTGCTTGCTTGGTTGAGATAATAACACCTGTTTTTCCGCTACCGTCAGAACCATGGATATTTATTATTAAACCAGCTTGCTCTTCTTCTGTTAAAGCTTGAGTTAAAAAATTATAAATTTCTACACTACTTGCGTCATTTTCTTCAATAAGCAAAGACACCGGACTATCACTTATCCACTCTTCTTCCTTAACTGCAACCTCTTCTGTGGGCTGAGCCTCTGTTACCTCTTGAATAGTTGCATTAATAGGCACTTGCTCTTGTGGCGGCTCTTCTGGCAAAGTTGTCGTTGAGGCTTCGCTTGTCTCTTCACTTACTTGCTCTGCTAACGGCTCGTTTTCTTCCAGTGGATCTATAACTTTATATAATTCTTTTGACTTTGCCGCTACTGATTGTACTTTTTCGAAAGAACATATATTAAAAATTTGATTATAAATATCAGAGCTAGCTACTATTTCATTTGCATTTGCAGCTGAACGTTCTGAGATGCAGATTTCACTTTTATTATTTGGAGCTTTTACTGCTATGCCTATTTTTACTTTTAGTTTTATTTTTAGCTTTTGATGCAGTTCAAAATTAAGTTCATTAATATCTTTTAAAATATTTTTAGCTGAATTAACTGCTATATAAGCAGATTGTTTTAAATTTTTAGTGCTAATAAATTCTATTCCAACTATTTGTTCACTTATTTTTATGGCTTTTTCTTCATTGCTTTTTGCTTCTGTTAAAACAGCTTTATAAAATCTTTTAAGTATTTTTTGAACAATTTCAGGATGTGGGATTTTAGTTTTAAGAACCGACAGATTAATTAATTCAACAGTTAGTATTGGATATTTTGGTAGCTCTTGAGATTTTTGCACAACTTTTGGAGCAGGTGCCTTTGGTGAAGATTGAGAAACTTTTGGTACTGGTCTTTGTACCTGAGGCTGTACAGGAAGAGGCTCTGGTTGTGCAGTAGATGGTGCTTCTTTTTTTAAAGGGGCTGAGCATTTTAAGCAAGCTTGCTTATCAAAAGGATTAGGTGTATTGCATTGTTTACAAAGTGTAATAAAATGAAAATTGCACTTTCGGCAGCTTTGAGCGCTAGGCTTATTTGCTGATTTGCATTTTGGGCAAAAATGTACTAAGGTTAACTTGCAATTTAAGCATTTTGATTCCCCTAGAGGATTTAACGTTTTACATCTAGGGCAAATGACCTTTAATGATAATTCACATTTTAGGCACTTTATATTTTGTATTTCATTTTGCTCCCCACAACGAGGACATTTCATCTAGCTACCTTCTCTCTGTTGATTTCACTATGTTTCTTCACAAGAAACCCTATTTGAGTATACTTTTTGTATAAAGTTATAAAACTCATTTACTGATTTAGGCTCATTATTCCAGTATTCTGCCATTGCTCTAAAAAATTTCATTTCATAAGCTTGTAAGGCTAAATTTTTAATAGTTTCATCAGCGCAGCCTTTAAAATCTTCAGACGTAACTGACCTTGGACACAAGTTTAATGCCGGATGACTTTTCTTTTCACAAGACGTATAAGGATCAGGTATATATCCAAAATTTCCGCTTAAGTCATACTTTGCCGGATAGGTTGCACACATTAAAGGTCTGCAACCGTAGATACCACATCTTGCAATTATAGTATCCTCCATTTCTGGATAATTTAATGTATTTGCGTTCCATTCTTGCAAGAACATACACTTTTGGGTGTCTGGATATACTACGCTTTCAGATTTTTTTAAGCAAAACCTGTAATACTTTTCACAATTATCGTCTGTAAACTTAAACAAAACAGATTCTTCTTTATAAAAATCTATTTGATCTTCGTCTATAGAAACTATATCAACAAAAACCGGAATATCCATCATTAGCGTTTTTGAGATATTAAGAATATCATAGCCGGTTATATCTACATAGTACCGGCGGCAGCATCCTCCATGACAAACACTGCAAATCATACTGTTTTTTCCTTATAAAATTAAGTTAATATGCTTTAAATTATATTTTAAACTAAAGTAATTATAATGGAAAACATTTAATAGTATTATACTTGAATTATGTTTTAATTAATTTTGTTATGATTTATCGCTAGAAAGCCTGTTATTATAGATTTTTTCAATAAATTTATAAAATTCACTATAAGACTTAGGTTCAGTATTCCAAAAGTCAGCAAGATCCTTGAAAAATTTTTCTTCATAGTTATATAAAGTCAAACTTTTAACTATAGAATCTGCAAAAGGTCGAAAATCTTCATTTTTAACATCTCTAGGACAAAGATCCAGTCCAGGATGATCTATCTTTGGGGCATCTGTATAGGGATTTGTTATATGAGGAAAATTCCCACTTAAATCGAATTTAACCGGAAAATTTGCGCAGGTTAAAGGCCTGCACTCGTAAATACCGCACCTTGCAATTATTTCATTTTCGCCATCGGGTTGTTTTAATAAATTATCATTCCATTCCTGAAGAAACATACAGCTTACAATATCAGGAAAAACTTTGCTTTTTATTTTTTTTAAACAAAATCGATAGTAACTTTCGCAGCTATCATCAGTAAATTTAAACATCGCAATATTATTATTTTTTATTTTTTCAAGCTCTGCTTCTTTTACCACCCTGGTATCAACAAAATAGGAATAGTCTATCATTAAAGCTTTTGAAATCTTAATCATGTCATAGCCGGATATATCAATAGGGAACCTACGACAACATCCACCATTACATTCACTGCAAATCATAGTATTTAAAGCTCTCCTATTTTATATTTAATATGTTCCAAAAAGGTCATACTCACTGGAGCCGGTTATTTTTACAGGTATAATATCGCCGGATAATATACGTTCATTTGAGCTTATATTAATTAATCCATCGATATCAGGAGCATCTCTATAAGTTCTACCTATAATTTGACCATCAGGAGTTGTATATTCAACTATAGATTCTAGAGTTTGACCTATTAGTGCTTTATTTATTTCAGTAGAAATACCTTGCTGCAGTTGCATGATGTCGTTTCTTCTTTGATCTTTGATTGCTGCGCTTACATGTCCATCCAGAGAATAAGAAGAAGTATTTTTTTCTTTTGAGTACTCAAAGACGCCCAATTTATCAAATTTATGATCTTTCACAAAATTGTAAAGATGCTCAAAATGCTCATCGGTTTCTCCTGGGAACCCTACTATAAAAGCTGTTCTTATTGATGCGTTAGGTATAATATCTTTAACATTATAAATTATTTCAGAATAATCAAATGCAGGCCTGTTCATCCTTTTTAGGATATCACTATGGCTGTGTTGCAAAGGTATATCGATATAGTTTACTATTTTGTCTGAGTCTGCAATGATTTTAAGTAGTTCGTTATCTAAAAATGAAGGATATGCATACATTAAACGTATCCAAGATATGGTTTCAATTTTGTTTAACTCCTGTAAAAGCTTGCCAAGAGAAGGTTTTTTATAAAGATCCATTCCGTAACGAGTAGAATCTTGTGCAACCAAAACAATTTCACTTACACCGTCTTCACCTAACAATTTAGCCTCTTCTACAATGGATTCAATTGTTCTACTTCTATATTTACCTCTTAATTGGGGAATAATACAATAAGCACAAGAGTAGTCACACCCTTCTGCTATTTTTAAGTATGAACTGGGGCCAGCAGTAAATTGAAATCTTCTTGTTTCTTCGTTATAAGTATTATTAGGGTTATCAGAAACTTGATAGTAGCTTTTCTGATTACTATTATTTTCTGTTATTTTATCAAGAACATCACCAATTTTATCAATATCTCCAGGGCCTAAGTAGGCAAGTGCTTCCGGTACTGCTTCTTGCAATTCTTCTCTGTGCTTTTGAACCAGGCAGCCAGTTATAATTACTTTTTTACCTTCATCTATAATATCAACAATAGTTTTTACAGATTCTTTTTCTGCATCTATGATAAAGGAGCAGGTGTTTACAATTATTACATCTGCTTCTTCTTCGTTTAAATTAATTTTATAGCCTTTTTTATGCAGTATGCCAAGCATTACTTCAGCATCTACTTGATTTTTAGGGCAGCCTAAGTTTGCAAGACTAATATTTAAATTTTTTTTTGCGTTATTCAAAATTGATTAAACCTTATCTATTAATGGTGTTTAAAAATTTAATGACTATCAGCCATTATCTATAGTTTATAAATTGTAGAGGTATGTCCAAAGCATCTTCTTTTTCTCTTAGTAACTGGATTACAGCTTGTAAGTCATCTTTATTTTTACCTACAACTCTAATTAGATCACCTCTAATAGATGCTTGTACTTTTAACTTTGATGCTTTAACTTCTGCTATAACTTTTTTTGCTTTATCCTGGTCTATACCGCTTCTTAGCTCTATTTCTTGCTTAACGTTACCGCCTAGTGAGCTTTCTACTTTTTTAGGATTAAGGATTTTTACATTAAGATTTCTTTTTGTCATTTTAGAATAAAGAATATCGAGAATATTTTTTAGCTTCATATCATCAGCGCTAGTGAGAATAAGAGATTTATCTCCTTCAAATTCTAAAGTGCTCTTGCTGTCTTTTAAATCAAAGCGTGTAAGAATTTCTCTTTTAGTTTGATCAACCGCATTAACTAATTCCTGGCGATCAAATTCTGAAACTATATCAAAGCTTGCCTCTTTAGCCATTTTCCTTACCCATTTAATATACTACATACCTATTATTATAATTGTACCATTAAAGAACAGTATTATAACAATAATCATATGATATTTAAATTTTGAAAAAAAAGCAAGCTAAGATATAAACGAAAAGAATATAAACTAAAAATCAAGTTATATAAAAAATATTAAAATTTTAATAAAAAATTAGGCAATTTTTCTGGAAAGGAATTGTTTAATATAATATAGGTTTATTGATGAAATAAAGAGAACTTATTTACATAGTACTACCAGAAGAGAAAGAGACATAAAAGAAATACAATTTGGCATATTAAAGTTTTAATATATAAAAATTGCATATGGTTTCAATTTAGAGTTTGCAAATCATGCTGCCAGTATTATGAATGCGAATGAGCTTCATAATTATATATAAGACTTATAATAAACTATAATACTTTTGAATTTGGACAAAAATGTGCTTTACAGAGACTATAATGGACTCCCTGAATGATAAGTTACTATAGCTGGGCTTGCCGGAGTTTTAATAGGGCTAACTCCGGCTTTTTCTTTTTTTATAATTTAATTTGCTTTTGTTCGATAAGGATTTTTACCCTTCTAAGGAAGAAAAATAAGTTCTTACTTAAAATGAATGATTATTTTTGTGTTCGAGAAGTATAAAATTTACGTGGATATACTCGACAAAAAATGTACATTTATAAATTAAGAGGGTAAATTAGAATGAAATTTAACGAGCAAATACTTGTTGCATTAGGGCTGGGTGCCAAAAAGAATTGGCACATCTTTTTAGCTCTAATAGCCGGTATTATTGTAGGTATTACATTCCCTTATGAATCCGCTCATCCTTGGGTTCAAAATCTTTTTGTTATTACTGGAGAAGTATTTATCAGGCTTATTCAGATGGTTATTATACCACTTGTAATAAGTACTATAATTGTTGGAATATCTAGCCTTGGGGATAGCAGGCAATTAGGGAAAATGGGCATAAAAATGTTAGGATATTACTCGATTATTACAATTATGGCTGTAATAATCGGGGCGAGTCTTGCCTTGAGCATTGGGCCTGGTAAGAATATTCAGGGTGACATTGACCCTGCTAAGGCTACACAAATTAGAGCTAAAGTTGAGTCAATACAGCAAAAAGAAGGTAATTTAACCGAGATATACTTAGGCATGATTCCTAAAAATCCAATAGAATCGCTAGCTCAGAACAAAATGCCGGCAATTCTTATATTTACTCTTATTTTTGCTTGTGCATTAGCGTCTGTAGGAGAGCTGAATCGACCCATTGTGTCCTTCTTTGAATCTGTTTTTGCTGCTACTATGAAGGTGACAGACTGGATTATGGTTATAGCACCGCCGGGTATTTTTGCGCTTACGGTTCATACTGTTGCAAATTCTGGCATTAAAGTCTTTAGCAGTATGTCTTTATATGTTTTTACAATAATACTTGGGCTTATGATCCAGTTATTTGTTGTATACCCGATAATTTTAAAACTATTTAGCAAGGTTAAAGCTACATCTTTGTACAAGGCGATTAACGAGGCTATATTAGTTGCATTTGGAACTGCTAGCAGTTCTGCAACATTGCCAGTTACAATTAGATGTTGTGAGGGGCGAGCTGGTATATCCAGTAAGGTGAGCAGCTTTGTTTTACCTTTGGGCGCTACTATGAATATGGACGGTACTGCCTTATACCAAACGATTGCAGTTATATTTATAGCTCAGGCATATGATATAGTACTAACCCCAATGATAATACTACAAATTTGTATATTTGCAATAATTGCATCGAGTTCGTCAGCTGGTATACCTAGTGCCGGGCTTATTACGATGGCTCTTATTTTAAATATACTTGGACTTAAAACTGAACAAATCGGAGCTGCTTTTGTTTATATAGTTGCACTTGACAGATTTATTGATATGTTTAGAACTGTTAATAATATAACCAGTGATACTGTTGTTGCTTCTTGCATTGCAGCTGGTGAAGGTGAGCTGGACTATAAGTTATTAGGCAACCAAGAAGAGTGGAAAGAAGTTATATAATAATTTTTTATTACTTTAAATATAAAAAACTCCGTCTGTAGTGATCTCAGGCGGAGTTTTTTTATTGTTAAAAACTTCTATTTATTCCTGCTTACCTTTTATCAACAATTCACAAAGAGCCTCTGAAATAGGATACCCAGACTCCTGTTCAAAATAAGTAAACATAGGCGATGGATTAGCCTCTATAAAGACATATTCTCCTGTTTTAGCAGAATGCTTTATATCTATGCCAGAAAAATTAAGCTTAAATAACTTCATAATTTTTAAACAGTCCTGCTTAATGTTATCAGGAATCTCGATAGGCTCTATTTTTGCCCCTTCATCCTCTCTAAAATCAACAGTGTCTGCCAAAATATTAGCTGCAAATATTTTATCACCGATAACATAAACCCTAACATCAGTGCCTTCTATGTATTCTTGAAACTTAACAGGTGAAAGCTTTAAAGAATTCAGCCGTTCGTCAGTTAAATCTTCTTTGGTTATTTTTTCGGTATGGGCTCCGCCTCTTACGGGCTTACAAACCAAATCATGAGCTGTATCATCTATATAACTTAAAAGTTCTTCTTTGTCATTAGTTATAAAGGTCTTGGGTATTCTAATATTATTTTTTGCCATTAAATTAAGTTGATACCCCTTGTTTTTATGCATTTCTATAGCATCAAAAGAATTTACCCATAAACAGTCAAGAGATTGAAACAGGCTATTGAGATTAGAGCTTACTTCTCTTTCTATTATATTGGACATATAATAGCCTTCTTCCGTATTCTCCTCGGGTGGTATAGAAATACCATAATGCCAACGCCAATAAACACTTTTGATATCAGAAAGGTTTATTTTCTTATTATCTATATTCAATACGCCCTGTATATTCTCATAGGAGGGTGACCAGCTTATTAAAAGATCCTTAGGTATTCTTCTAGTATCTAAATAGCATACATCTTGATTTTTAGACATTAAAAGGTCATATATATATTTGGAATGATACTCTTCTTCTGATCCTATAATTAATATCATTTTTTACTCCTATTTTGATTATTTGTTATAACCTGATTGCAATACTCTATAATAGGGCAAACACTACACTTTGGATTGATAGTCTTACAAATTTCACGACCATGTAGCACAAGCAACTGATTAAGCACTCTCCAATACTCTACAGGTAGTTTATCCCTAAGTGCATACTCAGTCTGCTCAGGATTTTTAGTTTCTATATACCCTAAACGGTTTGCAATCTTGTGAACATGTGTATCCACACAGATAGCAGGCTTAAGATGCCCAAGCGATACTACAAGATTTGCTGTTTTTCGCCCGACACCTTTAAATTTTAAAAGCTCTTCTATCGTTTCAGGGACCTGATTATCATGCTTTTCTACAATTATTTTAGAAAAATCAATAATATTTTGAGCTTTTGTCTTGTAATAATTTATTGATTTTATTAAATTTTCTAGCTTATCTTGAGGCAAATTTGCCATTTTTTCAGGTGTATCAGCTACTGCAAACAGCTTTGCAGACACAGGGAAAGTAATTTCATCTCTTGTCCTTAAGCTTAAAAGACAAGAAACCAACACTTTATAAGGTTGCCCCTCATAATTTACATCCATTATATGCGGTGGGTAATAATCATCTAAAATTTTAACTATTTTGTCTATATTTACTTCTTTTTTCATAGCTTGTTAAATGGTCCTTTTTAACTACCTTTAGATTAGCCTTTTTAATAATAAAAAACTATTTTTTAAATAGTAATATATCTAATAAATAGGGTTAACTAAGAGGGGAATTGCAATGGCACATACAATTTTAAAACAAATATACAGCGAAGCCAAAAAGAAATACATAAAGTGTGAAATACTTGTACTGGACGAGGAAGAAGGCCTTCCTAACACAGATAGGCGTGAAATCGTTTTATCATGCCAAGAAAATGCAGGCGAGCCCTTTACAGAAATAGCTGCAGATACAGCAGCGGACATAGGCGACCTATATCCGGAAACTGAACTTATTGATCAATATGAAGATTTTGATAATAGGGATTAGTTTTACTTAATGAAGAATCCAAAAGATATAAACATTAATAAGCCCATACCCCAACAATAATAAGCAAATACATTTAATTTGTTTTTGTTAATAAACATAATAAAATATTTAATACAAAAGTAGCCGGAAATTCCAGCGAATAAACATCCAACAGAAATTGCAATCCAGTTATAAGTCATAATCTGATCTATACCTACCATTTTAAGAGAATGAAAGATAGCTGCTAAAAGAATAATAGGTATACTAAGCAAGAAGGAATACTTTGCACAGGTGGTTCTATCAAGTCCTGTTGCCAGACCAGCTGCTATAGTTGAGCCTGATCTGGATAATCCTGGAGCAATAGCGCACCCTTGAGCTAGTCCAATAAGTGCAGCTTTTTTCCATGTAAGCTTTTTAGTCTTTTTAGGTATTTTATCAGATATGAATTCTGTTGCATAAAGGATTGTACCGGTTAATATAAGAATTAATCCTACTACTGAAGGATTATGAACTAGTGCTTCAAAATGATCTTTAAACGGATAAGCAAGAGCAACTGTTGCTGTAGTTCCTATTGCTATATATATAGGAATTTGTGCTTCGTAGTTATCTTTTAGGGTTTTATTCCTTACAGATTCAAAAAAGACTTTAAAAATCTCTCTTATATCTTTTCTAAAATAAATAACAATAGCTACAAGCGTGCTTAAATGAAGCATAATATCAAAAAAGATTTCTTCAGCTCCTCCACTTGTAATTGATTGTCCTGTAAGTGCTTTATATATGCTAGAAGATAACACAAGATGCCCTGAGCTGCTTACTGGCAAAAATTCAGTCAAGCCTTGTATTAGCCCTAATATTACAGATTGAACGATATCCATTTACTCTTCTCCTCTGGTCTCTTCGATTTCTTTTAATATTTCTTTTTCTTGTTTTGTTAGTTGTTTTTGTTTAAATTTTTCAAATAAGTCAGGTCTTTTTTTTATTGTAGCTAAAACAGATTGTTTTTTCCTCCATTTTGCAATATTTGCATGATGGCCTGATAATAGTATTTCGGGAACTTGCATTCCTCTATATTCAGCAGGTCGAGTATAATGAGGATATTCTAGCAAATCTTCTGAGAAAGACTCTTCTATTGCTGACTCATCTGCACCTAAGCTACCAGGCAACAAACGAGTTATTGCATCTATTATGCATAAAGTACCCGGCTCCCCGCCTGTTAAGACAAAATCACCTATAGATACTTCCCTGGGTTGTAAGCCGTGAATAATTCTTTGATCAAAGCCTTCATAATGTCCGCATATAAAATTAATTTGCTCTTTATTGCTAAGCTCTTGCACCAGTTTTTGATTAAAGGTTTCTCCACTGGGCGTTAATATTATTAGTTCAGAGTTTTGTTTCTTTTCAATTGATTCTACTGCCTTAAAAAAAGGATCGCACATAAGTACCATGCCTGCGCCACCACCATATGGGGTGTCATCAACAGTGCGATGTTTGTCGTTTGTAAATTCCCTAGGGTTAATTGTATTAACTGACATAATATTGTTTTTTCTTGCTCTGCCTACAATGCTACTTGAGCAATAAAAGTCTATTACTTCAGGAAATAATGTTATTATATTAAATTCCATTTTATACTCCAGCTTGAATAGCTCTAAGGTCAGACGAGTTATTCATTGCTTTCTTTTTCTTGCGCCTCAGTATCAGTATTAACGTCAGTAGATTGTTTTATTAGCCCGGGAATATTGTTAATTACAACTTTATTTTCCTTAACATTAACAAAAGGAACTAAATCAGAAACAAAAGGAACCATAGATTCTTTAGCATTTTCTTCTTCACTGCTTTTTATCACAAGCAAATCATTGCCGCCAAAATTAACAATATTAGAAACTTTTCCTACAAAGTTTTCCTGATCATCATAGACGTTTACCCCTATAAGGTCGTCTATAAAAAATTCATCGTTCTCAAGCTCAAGCTCTTCTTGTTCAACCTTTAGAAAAGCTCCTTTGAATTCTACAGCCTCGTCTATTGAGTTAAATTCTTTAAATTTCATCACCGCAAACTTTTTGTTAAATCTAACTCTTTCAATATTTAATACTTGAGATTTACAGCCTATTTGAGCTATAAATTTATCGAACTGCTCTAACTGATGTTCTTTTCCCGTTGTATAACCAACTTTTACTTCACCTTTAATCCCATGAAAATTTAATATTTTTCCAACTGATAATAATTTTTTCAATTTTTTCTCCAGCTTCTTTAAGTCTACATATTTATTTCTTGAATAACACCGTCTTTTATAAGAATTTCAGCTTCTTTGAATTTTTCGTACAAATTTTCGCCTATTTTTAACTCTACATAATTCTCCAAACTACCTGTCACTATTACATGATTTAACGCCAAATGGTTAATGCTTTCTTTTTGAGTTTGTAGCTCAAGTTTTAGTGTAGCCAGCTGATCAAGTTTTTGAGATATTTCTATTATAGCTTGCTGAATTTGTTTTGAGTTATCATCTCCTAATGCTCCTGTAAATCCTTGTGATTGGTCTATAATTTGTTTATTTTGCAACTCTAACTGCATTATTTGACTATCAAGCAGTTGTAGCTCTTTGCTTAACTCATCAGTTGCTTGCTTTTTAAAACCTGTTGTAACAACAGTTTTTATTGTAACCGGCCTTTTTACCTTGATAACTTTGCCCATGCCTTTCCCTCTAAATTTAAGATTATAATACGTAACTAATACACCATATACTATATTTACTTTAAATTTAATAGTATTTAAGATAAATTATAAAAAAAGTTATACTTCATCTGGAATTGCTTTTGGATTTTTTTAAAAATGTCTTTTATTTATACTTATTAATGAATACAATAAAATATAAAGTCCTGAACTTAATTAGATAATAGTATAGATTTTTTTAAGAGATAATATAAAGTTTACTAAGTACAAGATTATGATTAAAGTAGAAAAAATATATAAAGCGTATAAAAATTTTGATGTGCTTATTGATGTTAGTGCACAAGTTGAAAAAGGGCAAATAGTTGCGGTTATTGGCCCATCTGGCTGTGGAAAGAGTACATTTTTAAGATGTATTAATGGTTTGGAAAAAGTTTCTAAAGGTAGAATATATGTCGACGGCAAAGAAGTTACCGCACCTGATACTAATTTGAATAAGATTCGATCCGAGGTTGGCATTGTTTTTCAACAGTTTAACTTGTTTCCGCATATGTCAGTAAAAGAAAACATTATGCTAGCGCCTGTAAAGGTAAAAAAAATATCTAAAAGCGATGCCGATCAAATAGCAATGGCTTTGCTAGAAAAAGTAGGAATGCTGGATCACGCCCATAAATATCCTGAACAATTGTCAGGTGGACAAGCTCAGCGTGTTGCAATAGCAAGAAGCCTTGCTATGGAACCTAAGATTATGCTTTTTGATGAACCAACAAGTGCTCTTGATCCAAAGATGACAAACGAAGTGCTTGACACAATGAAGCAACTTGCACAAGACGGAATGACTATGATTGTTGTTACCCACGAAATGAGCTTTGCCAGAGAAGTTGCAAACAAAATTATGTTCTTTTCTCAAAGCAGGTTAATAGAAGAAGCCGCACCTGATAAATTTTTCCACAATCCGCAAAGCGAAATAACTAGAGAATTTCTAAGAAGTGTATTAAAATTAGAAGTGTAATTGAGCTGGGAATAAGTTATGAAAAAGATATTAAAAATATTTTGTGCCTTACTTTTATTAGCAGTAGTCGTGAATTTAGCAGCTTGTAGAAAAAAAGCTGATGTTGACTTGCTTGATAAGATTGAACAAAAAGGAAAGATTAAAGCGGGCGTAAAGTACGATAGTAAGCCATTTGGATATATGGATGCAGATCAAAAGCTTAAAGGCTTTGACGTTGACTTGGTAAAAGAAATAGCTAAAAGACTTTTAGGTGATGAAAATGCTGTAGAATTTCAACAGGTCACTTCTTCTAATAGAATTTTTGCATTAAACTCCGGGACAGTTGATCTTGTAGCCGCCACAATGACAGTCAATAAAAAAAGAAAAAAAGTTATAGACTTTAGTAATCCTTATTATATTGCTGGACAAGCTATAATGGTACCCCACAATAGTGATATACGTTCTATTGCTGATTTGGGCGGCAAAAAAATAATTGTAGTACTTGGCTCAACAAGTGAAAAGAATATTAAAACCCTAGTTCCCGAAGCTATAATTGGTGGTTTTAGAACATATACAGATGCTTTTTCTGCAATAAGATCAAGAAGAGGAGACGCTCTGACAACTGATGATACAATTATTGCAGGCTTTTTATCGGAAGATTCTAATTTTAAAATGCTAAAAGAAAGATACACACAGGAGCCTTATGCTCTTGGATTTAAGAAAAGTAAATCTACTAAAAAGTTTCAAGCAGCTATAAATACAATAATTGAAGATATGAAAGCAGATGGTACGCTAGAAAATATTAGAAGAAAATGGATGGCTCAGTTTGAATAAAATATGAGTGAATTTGATATAAAATACATAGTTGAGTCTTTACCTTATATAGCAAAGGGAATAGAACTAACGATCTTTATTTCGATTATTAGTTCTATTTTGGCATTTGCTATTGGTATAACTATAGCTTTTTTAAGGCGAACCGATATTAAGCCTATGACCAAGCTTATGGCTCTTTTTGTTGAATTAACAAGAAACACTCCATTATTAATACAGCTTTATATCTATTATAAAGGCTTACCCAGCATTGGTTTAAATTTATCACCTATTGCGTGCGGAATAATTTCTTTGAGTATTTACACTGGTGTGTTTATATCAGAAGTTTTTAGAGCAGGCATCAACTCTATTGCACATGAACAATATCAAGCAGCAAGAGGGCTAGGGCTTTCTGACTTTCAAACTTTCAGATTAATTATATTTCCTCAGGCACTCAGGATTATAATACCTCCATTGGGCAGCCAGTTTATAAATTTGATAAAAAATTCTTCTTTAGTAAGCTTTATCGCTGTTACGGATTTATTTTATGTTATATACAAAGGTGCTGTTGATGACTTTATGTTCTTTGAAATGTTTATAACAGGTGCGCTGATTTATATGGCATTAACAGGTATTGTAGCATTATTAACAAATATTATAGAGCAAAATCTTAAAATTTCGGGAAAGGCAGGCTCTATTTAATGTACTGGAATGATATATTTGAAAATTTTGATTTTTTAATGAGTGGATTGGTTGTGACAATTCAGCTGGCACTACTTGCTGTCATAGGGAGTTTATTATGCGGAATAGTTTTTGGTGTATTAAGACATTCTAAAATACCTGTAATAAGTTTTTTAGCTGGAGCTTATATTGAATTTACACGCAGTATACCATTAATTTTATTTATTGTCTTTATCCATTTTGGATTTTTGCCATTAATACTGGGAGAGGCCTCAACGTTTTTTCAATCAGCATGTGTTGCCTTGATAGCATTTACATCGGCTTATGTTGCTGAGATAGTTCGTAGTGGTCTAAACTCTATTGACAAAGGTCATATTGAAGCAGCAAAAAGCCTTGGCCTAAACTGGTTTGACAGAATGACTTGCGTCATATTGCCTATAGCCTTAACCAGAATGACCCCGGCTCTTGTTAGTCAATTTATATCTCTAATCAAAGATACTTCTCTTGCTTCTACCATAGGTCTGATAGAATTTACCAGATCAGGTGAGATTATTTACGAAAGAACCTACCATGAGCTGGAAATACTTATATTTATTGCTTTAACTTACTTTGCTATTTGTTATAGCTTATCTCTCTTAAGCAAAAAATTAGAGTCAAAGCCTTATATAAACAAAGACTCTGAAAATTTAAAGCAATTAAAAGAATTAGCTTAAAAAAGGTGATGACTACCCGTAAGTTTTTTCTAAGTATTCTACTATTGCATCAGATTCATACATAAAAACTTGCTTATCAAGGTCAACTAAGTAAGGCACTTGATCCCTATCACCAATTACTGTTATTATTTCTCTTTTTTTAGTAAACTTAGATACGTTTCTACATATATAATCTAAGTTAAGCTCTGATAATTTTGCTCTAACTTTTTTGCAATAAGGGCAACTTTCAAATTGATAAAGCTCTAACATTTTATTCTCCTATTCTCTATAAATTATAAATTCTGGGTGAAGATGATCACCTTTTCCAACTTTATACTAAAATCATTTAATTTTCTATTATTTTTTTGGTAATATTCATCACATTCTATAGGTGCATATTTTTATCATAAGCTCGCTCAGTAATCTTTACTCAAAAAGTTTTTTAAGTGGCTTATTCAAAAATAATAATATTATTCCCGGTACTAAGGTTAATAATAACGGATACAAGAAAAATATTTTTGCATTAAGAGGATCATACATCCCTGCTAGGTAACCACCCATAAGGTTTGCAAAAAAGATAGAGGAAAACCATACACCCATTAAAAGTGATGCAAATTGTATAGGGGCTAACCTGCTAACCATAGACAATCCCACCGGGGAAATACAAAGCTCACCTATTGTGTGGAATAAATACACTCCTACCAGCCATAAAGGACTGACTTTATTGGACACATCACCGCCTTGTGATGCAATAAGTACAAGTAAAAATCCAAATGCTACAAATATTAAGCCTAAAGCAAACTTAATTACAGTAGAAGGTTCTTTTTTCTTGTTTGCAAGACCAATCCAAATGTTAGAAAATAATGGTGCTAAAAGCAAAATAAGCAAAGGGTTTACGGACTGGAAGTAGCTAACAGGAAATTCCCAATTTAATAATGGTATAACCCTGTTGGTAATTTTATCCGCAAAAAGAGTTAAAGAGCTTCCGGCTTGCTCAAATGAGGCCCAGAAAAATATATTGAAAAACATTAAAGTAAAAATAAATGCTATACGCTGCTTTTCTTTTGTTGTAAGAGCTTGAGTTTTATCTTCTATTGCTGAGTCTTTTTCTTTTTTTGCAGCAGGTTGAATCCCTATATTATTTAAATATTTGTGCTGCCCCCATAAATAAACAGCTGTACCAATTAGCATACCTACACCGGCTGCGATAAATCCGTAATTAAAGCCGAATTTTTCGCCAAGAGTTCCACAAACTAGCGGGGCTAAGAATGCACCCAGATTTATTCCCATATAAAAAATAGTAAATCCGGCGTCTCTTTTATTATCTGCATTTTCGTAGAGTTTACCAACAATTGTGGATATATTGGGCTTAAAAAAACCATTACCCAGTATTAAAAATCCAAGAGCCACGTATAAAAACGGTACGGATGGGACAGCAAGAACAAATTCACCCAAAGCCATTAGTATAGCACCTATTAATATGCATTTTCTTGCACCAAAATATTTATCCGCCAGGTATCCACCCAGCAGTGGTGTTGCAAAAACAAGACCAGTGTATATCCCATAAATATGGCTAGCTTCTTTTGATGAAAATAATAAAACTTTATACATATAGAGAACTAGTAAGGCCCGCATTCCGTAGTAACTAAACCTTTCCCACATCTCTATGGTGAATAAAAAATACAAACCCTGCGGGTGTTTTCTCTCCATGTGATTAATCCCAATATACTAAAGCCCTAAAGGAATAAAAAGAAAAAACTTTTTATTCCATATTTATATAAAACTTTAAATTAATTATTATTTAGTTAAATAAAGAACTTACTGACTCATCTTCGTGAATTCTTGTAATAGCATCGCCAAGAAGCTGTGCAATTGATAATTGTGTGATTTTACTGCAAGCCCCTTGCTTTAATGGCAATGTATTTGTTGTAATAACTTCTTTAATAGGAGAAGCTTCTAATCTATCCATTGCAGGACCGCTCAATACAGGGTGAGCACAACAAGCATAAACTTCTTTAGCCCCTTCTTTTATCAAAAGCTTGGACGCTTCTGTTATAGTTCCAGCGGTATCAATCATATCGTCGATCAAGAAGCAGGTTTTACCTTTAACGTCACCGATTACATTTTCTACTTCAGCAACGTTATGTGCTTTACGACGTTTATCGACAATTGCAATTGTACAATTGAGCTTTTTCGCAAAGATTCTGGTTCTTTCCACGCCACCAGCATCAGGACTAACAGCAACTACATTATCATTATCCAGACCTTTTTTCTTGATGTAATCTATTAAAACAGGTGTGGAGTAAATGTGATCTACTAAAATATTGAAATAGCCTTGAATTTGTCCTGTATGTAAGTCCATAGCAAGAACTCTGTTAGCACCTGCTGTGGTTAACAAATCAGCAACAAGCTTAGCTGAGATAGCTTCTCTACCTGCTGTTTTTCTGTCTTGTCTTGCATATGCATAATAAGGAATTACTGCTGTTATGTCTTTAGCACTTGCTCTTTTAAAAGCATCTATCATAATCAGTAATTCCATTAAATTTTTATTAACAGGATCACATATAGGTTGAACAATAAAAACTTCATCACCTCTGATACTTTCTTGAATCTGAACGTATATTTCACCGTCACTAAAGTTTTTAACAATCATTGGGCCAACTGTAGTTCCTAGATGCTCAGCGATTTCTTCTGCTAAAATACTATGAGATCTACCGGTAAATATTTTTATATCATGAGTTGATTTGATTGTTTGCTCAGGTTCAAGAACTCTTTGTAATTCAATTACCAATTTCTATGTCCTCCAAAATTAAAAGCTATATTCCTATTTCCCTTGACTGTAAAATTTTTTCTGCCGTTATTATGTTTTTTTTGTTACCCAATCTTCCAGAATTGTCTGCTTTCCTCTGGCAATAGCCAGTGCATTTTCTGGAACATCTTTGGTTATAACTGATCCAGCGGCAACATTAGCTTTAGATGAAACTGTCACCGGTGCAACTAATACAGAATTAGAACCAATCTTTACATCATCTTCTAAAATTGTTTTGCTTTTTTGTTTGGTAAGAGGGTTATAATTTGCTGTAATGGTTCCTGCGCCTATATTTACATTTTTACCCAGTTCAGAATCACCAATATAACTTAAGTGGGCAATGTTTGTATTTTTGTTTATTAAAGATTTTTTAACTTCTACAAAGTTGCCTATTCTAACGTCATTAGTAACTTCAACATTGCCTCTTAGATGTGCAAATGGTCCTACCGACGAATTTTTACCTATTATGGCATCAGATATTTTTGACTGAATAAGCTTAACATTATCTTGTGCAGTTACATTGCCTTCTATATATAAATTAGGACCTAAAACACAATTTTCACCAATAGTGTTTACACCATCTATATAACACCCTGGGAATACAACAGAATCCATTCCTATTTGTGTTTCGGGTGATATTGATGTATTTTCAGGTGAAACTATTGTTACACCATCATTCATAAGTTGTTGAAGTTTTCTTTGATTAAGTATATAAGTAGCTTTCGCCAAATCAGCCCTAGAATTAATACCAAACGCTTCATTAGCGTCTTCCAGAATGTGAGCACTAACATTAAGGTCTTTTTTAACGCCCCATTCGATTATATCGGTAAGGTAATATTCACCTTGCTCATTATCTGTAGTTAGATCAAAAAATACAGGTGATATTTGTTGCCAATTTAAACAATATACACCTGTGTTTACCTCATTTATTAACTTTTCTTGTTCGTTTGCATCTTTTGCTTCAACGATTTTATTTACACTTCCTGATTGCTTCCTTATAATCCTTCCATAACTGCCTGGTGGTTCAATAATCGCCGATAGTACACTTATATCAGATTTTGACTGTTCGTGACTTTGGACAAATCCGCTCAGTGTTTCCGTAGTCAATAGCGGAGCATCTCCACACAGTACAATTACACTTCCTTTAAAATCTTTTAAGTGGTCATATGCTTTAAAAACCGCATCACCTGTACCTAACTGCGGTTGCTGTAATACACTGGTGACTGGGTAAGAAATGTCTTTATACTTGTCTTTAACATAATTGGTAACTTCATCAGCTTGATGACCAACTACCAGAAAAATCTCTTCAATGTTTTTAACTTTTAAAACGCTGTCTATTACTCTCTCCAATAAAGTTTTAGAAAAAATATCTTGCAGCACTTTAGGCTTAGAGGATTTCATTCTTGTGCCTTTGCCAGCTGCAAGTATTACTGCTTTTATTTTATTAACTGCCATGTTTTTTTCCCGAACTTACAAGTCTAATTTCATTTCTATATTATCAAAGAATGACAAAATAAAATATTGACATTAAATTAAATTAAGTTAAGTTTTATTTACAAAAACAAATTATCTTCTTTAACAAGGTTTTTTACTATATCTCTTCTGTAGCGTTTATTTTTAAAGTCTATTTCATTTATTGCTTCATATACATTTGAACAAGCTCTATGCAATGTTGATGCATTTGATATAACGCAAACCACTTTGGTACCGTTTACTGTTGTTTCTGAGCAAATGTTCTTTTTTGTATCGGATTGGAAAACACATAAACCTTCTTCATCTTCAAAATTCTCAAGACCTAATATTTCAGAACCTTTAGCTGGTTCGCTTATATAACCTCCTGAGCTAAGAAGAACAGCTACGCTGTGATTATTACTAATGTCAAAAGATTCAAACTCATCGCAGAATGCACCTATTGAAGTTGAATATAAAATGCCGTACAGATCTGTTTCAAGTAATGGCAATGCTACCATTGCTTCCATATCTCCGATAGTAGAATTTATTCCCATAACTTTAGGATTATCCTTTTCATCGAGTGTCATTTCAATGCTTAAAATGCCTGAAAATACTAAATTGTCTGATGCTAATGCATCGATTAAAGGAAAAACAATTTTTTGTGCTATTTTACTTTCCAGAGCTGCATCCATAAATGGTACAGGTGCATAGGCTCCCATTCCAGATGTGAAGACTCCTGCATTGCCTTCTAAAGCCCTTTTATATATATAACAAGGAGATAACGGTACAGCGTTATAACCATCAGTTATAATCGGTAGTGAGAAAATTCTGCCTTGTTCATAATTTTCTATTACTAGTGACTTGCATAAAGATTCAAAACTTTTTTCAATTATAATTTTAGCTTGAGAAGAATTATCACATAAAAATACTCCTCTACCTTCTGAGCGGGTATCGTACTTGATTATCAGCGGATATTTTGCATCCTTTGTATAATCAACAGCTTGTGATGCTCTGCTAAAAAGATGATATTCACAAGTTGGTATTTTATTTTTATGTAGAAATTTTTTAAGAAAGCTTTTGCTACTTTCTAGCTTGGCTGCTTCTTTAGTTGGACCAAATATCTGAAGCCCCTTTTCATTAAAGTGGTTTACAATCCCCCAAAGTATAGCAATTTTTGAGGTTGCTATTGTTAAATCAATCTCATTATCTTGTACAAATTCAGCTATTCGTTCTATTTCATTATCTTTTATATCAACACATTGTGCATATTTAGCAATTCCGGGATTGCCGGGTGTGCAGTATATTTTTTTAATGCTAGAATTCTGACTAAGTTTCCATACAAATACATTTTCTTTAAATCCAGAGCCTACTACCAGAATTTTCATTTTATCCCCTCAAAATACTATACTCCACTTAATTCTTTATTAGATTAGAGTAGATTATATTTAATTTTACAATAAAAAATAAGACTATAAAATACTTTATTTTATGCAATTGGTCTATTATTATTTTTATGCTGAACATATTTAATTTGCTCTTCTGCAATTTTACTAAAATCAGTTCCTTTTGGGAAATAATACCAAGATGCAATCAATATATAACCTTTTGAGCTTTATCCATTGAATCTATAATCCAATCCCAACCAGTTATAGATTCAACTATTTGTTGGTTATTCTCGTAGAACAAAGCAGCCTCAACAAGTTTATCTTCAACACCTTTTAAACTTTTGAACACAGCATTGCCAAAAAATTTTTCTCTTTTGTATCTATCAGATAATATTTTCAAAAATATATTCATAGTTTTTAATGAGGTTTCAGGTAGAATTATTAAATCATTTTCACCATAAGTTATGTCTTGATTGCATTTAAGTATTATATTCTCCTGTCCGTTACATTTCTCTTTCATAAGCCTTTTTTTCGTACTCGTAAAAGAAAAATTCGGGCTTATTCTTTTGTCGTTCCTGTTCTTCCAACTTGTCTAATAAAAGTTTAATTGAGAACCTGTATAAAAAATGCAGCGCTTTCTTGGCAAAGCAAGATATACGCTACATTTTTACTAAATATAAATAAAATGTTTTTGAACTTTATTTTAATTGGAAGTTTAGAAAATATTTCATTATTTGATCGACATTGCCAGACTGTGCAAGTTGCCTAATGTTGGTCATCATATCAATAAGACTATTAAAATCTTGGCTACCGTCCTGAGTTGTTGAATCAGAAGGAGTAGGTGGGCCAATAGGTGGCCACTGCTGTGGAGGCGGTATTGTACCACCACCTTCTTCACCTACTGCTTGAGTAGTTAAGTCAGGAGGTTTTATAGGTGGTCCAACAGGAGGCCATTGTTGAGGAGGAGGCATTGTACCGCCACCTTCTTCTCCCATTGCTTCAGTTGATCCTTGTGGTGGTGGATAGGGTGGACATTTTGGTATTCCGCCCCCCTCTTCGCCTATAGCTTGAGTAGTTGCTATAGGAGGTTTTGTTGGTGGAAAAGTAGGAGGAGGCATTATACAACCACCACCTTCATTCATAGCTTTTGTATACGCTATAGGTTGTCCCTGCTCTGGAGGTTTAGTAGTGGGTGGACAATCGCCCCCTTCTTCACCTACTGCCATCGTAGTCATTCGATCATTAGCAGCAGGTTGAAACCTTACAAAAGAATTATAAATTCCCATGCTTTTACCTCAAAGTTTCGTTAACTCTTTGTTTTTATATAAAACATCTCTATTTATATAAAAACAATATAAGGGTGATAAGCGAATAAAAAAACAAACATTTTAACGAAAATTAATAATTGCAGGAGTGCCTAAAAAACTATCAAACTAAAATATTTTTAAATTACTTGCGTAAGCTCTGTTAATTATTCAAAGCATTAGCACCACTAACAACTTCTAAAATTTCTTGAGTAATAGAAGCCTGTCTGGCTTTGTTATAAACAACGGTTAATTGTTGAATAACTTCATTGGCATTTTTTGTAGCTGCTGACATAGCTGCCATTCTAGATGCAAGCTCGCTGGCAGATGCTTCTAATAATGCTTGATAAACTCTATTTGATAAGTATAAAGGAACTATTTTTTGTAGTACAGCTTCTGGGCTAGGCTCAAATATCATTTCACTAGAGCTTTCATACTCTTGAGGTTGAGACGGAAGCATCACTGGTAAAACTTTCCAAGACTGAACATCAAAGCACATCATTGACTTAAAATTAGTTGTAAGAATCTCTATACTATCAATTTGTTCATCAACAAAATCTTCTGCTAAATCTTCGGCTATTAAATCAGCTTCATGCACGCCAGGTACAGCAGGCAATCTTGAATAAGTTTTTACAATATCCATATCATTTCTTCGTTTTAAAGCGCTTATACCCTTTAATCCAACAATATATAACCTTACATCAACATTACTTTGTTTTAATTCTTTAACTCTTTTAACTGCTGCTCTTACAAGGTTAGCATTATATCCACCTGCAAGACCTCTATCTGATGTTATTAATAAAAGTCCGACAGTTTTCATTTCTCTATGCTCTAGCAATGCCGGATAATTATCCATTGCTCTTTGAGTTATTATTTTGGTATCTCGAATTTCAGGCTTTTGAGACAATAAAAAGCTCAGTGCATCGGCTATTTTTTTAGAGTATGGACGAGCTGCTTTTACCTTTGTTTCAGCTCTTCTCACCTTGGCCGCTGCAACCATTTTCATTGCCTGTGTTATTTTTTGCGTATTTTGAATACTTTTTATTCTTCTTTTTATATCTTTTAAATTAGGCATGTTTAATTCCTATGTGTTTTTTATATCTACCCCCTACCCCCTGCAAGGAGGAGTTTTATTTAGGTTCGCTTTCCGTCGAATGAGCCGACTCGCTAAAACCCTTTAAAAAATTTTTAATAGGTTTTATTACTACCTATTCACTTTCGGAACCAACCATACTTTCTTTGAATTTTTCAATCTCGGAACGTAAAGTTTTTTGCTCCTCACTGTCTAACTTATCTCCTTTGTTAAGCTTGTGTTCAATCTCAGCAAAGTTAGATGACATATAACTAAATAGATTATCTTTAAAGTCTAACATCTTAGTATTATTAACATCATCTAATAAGCCATTATTGCCTGCAAACAGAACTATATATTGCTGCGCAACTGATAAAGGCTTATACTGAGGCTGCTTAAGAACCTCTCTTAGTTTCTCACCTCTTTTTAATTGATCCTGAGTAGCCTTGTCTAAATCACTTGCAAACTGAGCAAAAGCTTCTAGTTCTCTAAATTGAGCTAAATCAAGTCTTAACTTGCCAGCTACAGATTTAACAGCAGCGGTCTGAGCTGCACCACCTACCCTTGATACTGAAATACCAGCATTGATAGCAGGTCTGATACCAGCATTAAATAAATCAGAATCCAAGAAGATTTGTCCATCAGTAATACTAATAACGTTTGTAGGAATATATGCACTAACATCACCAGCTTGAGTCTCAATAATAGGTAAAGATGTTATACTGCCACCTCCAAGCTCATCAGATAGCTTTGCAGATCTTTCCAGTAATCTTGAATGTAAATAGAATACATCCCCAGGATATGCTTCCCTTCCGGGTGGCCTTTTGAGTAGCAAACTCATTGCTCTGTACGCCCAGGCATGCCTTGTTAAATCATCATAAACAATTAAAACGTGCTTGCCTTGCTCCATAAATTCTTCTGCAATAGATGTACCTGCAAAAGGTGCCAAGAATTGTAACGGAGCTGTTTCGTTAGCAGCAGCTGAAACTATAATTGTATAATCTAATGCGCCATATTCTTCTAATGTTTTTGCTATTTGTGCAACAGAACTGGTTTTTTGTCCTATCGCTACATAAATACAAATTACATCTGTATTTTTTTGGTTAAGGATTGTATCAATAGCAATTGCACTTTTACCGGTTTGTCTATCTCCGATAATCAGCTCCCTTTGTCCTCTTCCGATAGGAGTTAATGCATCAATAGCAGTGATACCGGTTTGCATTGCTTCGTGGACTGACTTTCTTTTGATAATACCTGGTGCAATTCTTTCTATTGGTCGAGAATTATTACACTGCATAGGTCCTTTTCCATCAATCGCTTGTCCAATAGGACTTACAACCCTACCTATTAATGCGTCTCCTACAGGCACAGATGCAATTTTTCCTGTTGTTTTTACGGTCATACCTTCTTTAATAAATTTGTATTCCCCTAATATTACAGCGCCAACATTATCTTCTTCAAGATTCAATACCATACCTACAGTGCCATGACCATCATCAAACTCAATCAATTCACTAGCCATAGCTTTTCTTAGCCCATAAATTCTGGCAATACCATCTCCAACCTCAATAACAGTACCAATATCTGATACTTCCAAAGTACTTTCATACTTTTCTATTTTATTTTTTATTAAGGAACTGATTTCGTCAGGTCTAATGCTCATTTTTTCATACCTCTAAGCTAAATGTTTTTTCATATTTCCTAATTTTGATTTAATGCTTCCATCAATTACTCTATCACCAAATTTAACGATCATACCAGCAATAATGTCAGGGTCTATTTGATGTTCTATCTGGAAATTCTTCTTAAATTGATTTTGTAACTTGTCTTTTAATTTATATTTAATATCTTCGCTTATTGGAACTGCTGTTATAACTTCAGCCATAGTAACATTACGTTTTTGATTAAGCAATTCCGTGTAATAAGTAACAAGCGAACTAAATATATATGTCCTGTTTCTATCTAGCAATACTTTTAAAGTATTAAGAATGTCAACAGAGATATAATTTTGGAACACATTGCAGGTAATTTCCTTTTTATCTTCTTTAGGCACTATAGGATGTTCCAAAAGTCTTGCCAGTTCTTGATTTTCAGCTAAAGTATTTTTAACTTTAACCAAACTATCCAAATACTCGTCTAATTTATAATTTTGTTCGCCGAGCTGGATTAAAGCTTGTGCATATCTGCCGGCAATAATTGAAATTTTATGCTCTTCAGCCATTTTGAAGTTATACCTTTAGATTATCTAAACTTTCAATAAATTCATCTATAAACTTTTGATGCATTCTATCATCCAAAGACTGTTTTATATGCTCTCTGGCTATTTCAAAGGCAGCTCCTGTTATTTTTATTTTTATTTCAGATACTGCTTGAGTTCTTTTGGTATCTATAACGTGTTCTGTTTTTGATTCAAGCTCTTTTGCATCTTTTTTTGCTTCAATAACAATCTCTGATGACAAACTTTTTGCTACTTGTTTTCCATCTTTTACAATGGCATCTATTTTTTCACTGGAATTGCATAACTGTGTTTTGGTTTGCTCCAGTTTAAACTCAGCTCTTCTTTTTGACTCCTCAGAATCAAGAACTTTAGTTGAAATCTCTTCTTGCCTTTGATCAATAATTGAGGTGAACTTTTGCACTTTGTTTAACCATACCAAAAAAGCAACAACAATTATAAAATTTATAATATTTGAATGAAATATATAATCAATAAAGCTCATACTCCCTTGATTATGTACTGCTTCTTTGGCATGGTGTGCAGCCTCTGCAAAAGCCGGGCTCATAAGTAAATCTAACAAATTCATTGTTTTACCTGTTGTTAAGTGTTCTCTCGATTATTTCTGGAGTTACATTGGCTATAACAACATCTTCTTTTAATATTTTAGAAGAAATTTCTTGTGCCAAAGCAACTATTTGAGGTTTTAAGTTTTCAATAGAATCATTTTTTTCTTCTTCTATTTTATTTTCAGCAACTTCAATTTTATTTTGCATCACATTTTGCTTTTCCTGCAAAATGTTTGCTCTTTCTTTGTTAGCGGCTTTTATTTCTGCTGAAACTATCTCATTTGACTTGACTTTGGCATTTGAAATTTTGCTGTTAAATTCTTTTATCAAGCCTTGTGACTTATCATCAGCATTATCCGCAAGTCGACGATTGGTATCAACATAGGAATCACGCTGATCTTTCATCTCTATCATCGGCTTATAAAAGACATATTGCATCATTATCATAAAGACAACAAAGCTAATTACAATTACAATAATTGTTCCGTTAAATTCCAACATAATTAACTAAACCTAAAATATAAACTTCACCAAGAAAATTAATACAACGAACAATGCGTATAACGCTAGTACTTCCATAAACGCCAGTCCGATAAACATAAAGGTCCTTACCTTAGAAACTGATTCTGGTTGGCGTACAATACCTTCTATAGCTGCTGCAACTGCATTACCCATACCGATACCAGGGCCTATAGCCGCTAAACCTACTGCTAAACCAGATGCTATAATAGCCGCTGACTTTGGATCCATTTTTATCTCCTTCTCTAAATACTATACTTCTTCTAAGTTGTAGAATAAAAAACTCACTCGCCCGTTTAATTTAGATATCTAAATGATCAGTGCTCATCTGCTACGGCACCAGATACATAAGATGCTGCAAGTATCGCAAATACAAATGCCTGAATGAATGCAATAAACAACTCAAACAACATAAGCGGTACAGCTGCGAATACGGGAACAAGACCTCCAATAACCAAAACTAATACCTCTCCGGCTAAAATATTGATAAATAGCCTGAGAGATAATGCCATAGGTCTTGTAAAGTCTTCTAAAACATTCATCGGTGCGATAAACCAAAATGGTTGAAAATAATGCTTAAAATAAGCAAGTTTTTTCTTTATCAGTCCAGCCCCGATATAATAAACTGAAACAAGCAACGCTAAACCTAATGTTACGTTTAAATCATTAGTAGGCGATGCAAATTCTCCAGGAAGCGGCAATAATCTCCAAGGTAATTGTCCCATAAGGTTTGCCACTAATATAAACAAGAACAAGGAACCTATAAGAGAAATATGCTTATATCCCTCTTTCCCCATCTGACCGACAGACAGACCTTCTATAAACTCTAAAGTCAGCTCTGCTACAGTTTGTACCTTGCCAGGTATTCTATTAAGATGACGGGTAATAAATATTGCCAACGCAAGCAACACACCCATCGCAAGCCAAGCAGTAATGACCGTGTCCATATTTACTTCTAACGGGCCTATGTGAGAAATCCAATGATGTCCTATTTGAATATCTAACAAGCTTTGTACCTCTTTAACGCTCCTGATACGCTAATATCAATTTTTTGATAAGTTTAGCTGTTTATACTTTATCTAACATGAATTGATATTTAAGAATCTTATCCTTATGTTTTAGCATATATATCGATATAAAACAATATAGATTATGTTTTTATATAAATCATATCTAAGCATAAGGAATAGAATCATATTTATATCTAATTATATAAATTGTTAAGAGCATACTAGAAGGTTTATTTGTATGATATTTTCTTATTTCTTATTTTAATTTGATAAATTTTATCGTTTTTTTTTCTGAACTACAATTTAAATAATTATTTTCTTTTATATAATTTTTAATATTTTCTATTCTTGATTGATAGGGTGGGTGAGTTGAAAAATAATAAAAAATTTCAGGATTTTTATCTTTTTTCATTATTCTTTCAAACAGATCTACACTACCAGAAGCATTTCCATAGTAACTATTAATAGTGTCAACCGCTTCTAAGTCCGCTCGCTTTTCAACTTCTCTTGAATAAGCCAAAGTTACGTTACTAGCTGACAAGTTCATAATTTCTGCGACTTTTGCATCTTGCGTAAATATTGATAAAATTAAGCCCAGCAATATTTGACGACTTACATTTTTTTCTGGATCCTTATTAATTATATGGCTTAATTCATGAGATAGCACAAAGCTTAATTCATTTTCTGACTTTATAAACTTTAAAAAAGAGTCCGTAATTAAAATTTGCCCACCCAAGCTTGCATAAGCATTAGGTTGATTGGATTTAATTATTCTCAGTTTATAATAATCACAATGTTTACTCTTAGTTTCTTTGCACAATCCCTGTACTAGGGCATTTAGCCTTGCTTGAGTTTGCGGATATATAGGCTTTGTATTTTTTACAAAAAGCTTATGCTCCCATTCTATAGGAATATATTTGACTATAAAATCCGCAAAAATACCACAAATAACAAATAGCACAGCTACAAGAATAAAAAATCCTGCCATAATCTGAAAAGCTTGTACCAGAGGGTTCACTTTGCTAAGATTGAAGTTTTCTTCTACATCAACTGGTGTATATTTCATGAGTTGCCTATTTCTGACCCTTACTTACTTTTTTAGAATATAGCATATTTTATTAAATTTAACACAATTAACAAAAAATTTATTGCTTCTAATTAACGCTCATCCAGGTAGTTATGGGCATAAATATTCTCGTTAAATAGAATCTGCGCGGTCTTATAAATTTTAACCTCATCAGGATTATCTTTGTTATAAGATAAATCGCCAAGTTCACCAAATTCAAGCATCAAATTATAAAGATCTATCAAAAGACTATCCCCATCTTTTTCTACAGATTGAGACTCAATAACATTGATAACTCTTAATAATTCAGTATCAAAAGAGTCTACAATACCAGAATCAAGCCCGCATCCCATAGCCATAACAGCAAATACTCTATTAATAAGTCCTCTCATTTCCTTAGGACTACCATTTGATATATTAGAAAGCCCAACAGTAGTTTTAACAGGTGGATCAAATGATTCCTTAAATACTCGTATAGAATTAAGAGCTTCCATCACCTGTGTTTGATCCACACTAACCGGCAAAACTAGCGGATCCATAAATATTTTTGTATTATCAAGCTCCATTTCCGCAGTCTTGTCTAAAATTATTGATGCTATCTCTAATCTTCCATCAGGGTCCTTGGGAATACCAGTTGCATCACTCATTGTTAACGCTATAAGATTAGAATTATATTTAGCTGCAAGGTTTACCATATTTTCTAATCTCTCTGGATCGCCGCTGGTACTATTAATAATACACTCATCAGGATTTGTTACACTCTTTAAGCCTGCTTCCATTTCATTCAGGTTAGATGTGTCAAAAGAAAATTTTATACCAGTTGCAACATCCTGAATTACACCTGATAACCATTCCATAATCCCTTCAGAACCACGCCTTGCCGGTCCAATATTCAGGTCAATATAATCTACATTTGCCTTTACTTGATCTAAAGCGAGTTTTTGTATATACTCAGCATCTCTTTCTAGAATTGCCACTTTAGTTTTTTTTGAAATTATATGTATATTTTCACCAATTAATAACATTTTTCCTCCTTTATAAGGTTTTAAAATTCTTTTTATATCTACCCCCATACCCCCTAAGCAAGGGGGATATTTTTATTTGGCCTCATCTTGCCGTTGGCTGCACCGACCGGCTCAGCCTTTTTTAATGGGAAGCCGCTTTACAAGTATTCTGATGCTTATAAAGTCTTAAAGTATTTGTCATCAACATAGCAATTGTCATAGGCCCAACCCCACCAGGTACAGGTGTAATATGACTTGCCTTAGACTCTACAGCCTCAAAGTCTACATCACCAACAAGTTTTCCTTGCTCGTTTCTGTTAATACCTACGTCAATTACTACAGCATTATCTTTTACATGATTTTCTTTAATAAACTTAGCCTTGCCCAGAGCTGCTATCAATATATCAGCTTGTTTAGTTATAGCTTCCAGATCCTTAGTTCGGCTATGACAAATAGTCACTGTAGCATGCCTATTTAATAATAAATAAGATACCGGTTTACCCACAATGTTAGAGCGACCAACTATAACAGCATGCTTGCCTTCTATGTCTATATTATATTCTTTTAATATTTCTATAATCCCAGCAGGTGTGCAAGACACCGCAGAAGGTTCAACGCCCTGTGAAAGCTTACCTACGTTTAGAGCATGAAATCCATCTACATCTTTTTCCGGTAATATTTTTTCTAAAATTTCATATTCGTTTATCTGCTTTGGTAATGGCAACTGGACTAGAATTCCATTTACAGCCTTATCATTGTTAAGCTCTTCTATTTTAAGCTCCAATTCTTGCTGTGTAGTATCCTCTGGCATCTCAATTATTATAGAGTCCATTCCAATGTTTTCAGCTGCTTTTTTCTTTTTAGCTACATAAACTTTACTTGCAGGATTATTTCCAACAATAATAACTGCAATTGTCGGCTTTACTTCTAAGTTCGCCACTTCTTTTTTTATATTTTCCAGCAACTTTTCAGATAAGTCTTTTCCCTTCATCAATATAGCCATTGATTCGACCCTCTCTCTTTATCTGTCAAACGGTAAATTTAACCTATATAAAATTCCTTCCATCAAGTCCTCCAACTCTTTAGACTTTGTATAAAAAATATTATTTGCCACTTCTTCAACAAAAGGCAAAGTCCCTAAAAGCTCAAGGTCATACTCGTTTAATAATCCTGAGATAACCTCAGGTATTCTATTTTGTTTTAATTTATTTAATATTATCCCGATTTGTTCGCCTGCTGCATGCTTTTGAGATAAATCCCTTATCTTTCCTGCTGCATAAACAGACGAAATCGTAGACTCTGCAATAATTAGAGTAACATCTACATGACATTCAATAAGATGACTCAAGTACTCTAAGTCAAATTCACAGTCAAATAGAACTATATCATAGTTTTTAATAAATCTATTTAAAGCTTCTTTTACTTGTCCCTTAGCAAAGCACATACAATCAGCAGTTGAAATATAACCCGTGACTAATAAATCCGTATTATCATTAACCGACATCACTATATCTTGCAACACCCACTCAATATACTCCTGTTTTGTCATAGTTTTAGGAAGTTTGCTTTTGTAGGTATACTCGTTAGTTACCAGGTCATATAAGGTATTTTGTGTTTCTATACCAAAATATAAGCTTAATTCTTTGCTTAAATCATTATCAACAAGCAGAATAGTCTTTTCAGGATACATATTTTTAAATGATTCAGAGATTGATTTTATTAGTGTTGTTTTACCGCTCCCGCTTTTGCCTGTTATTGCTATAGAAACTGTCATTTATTTGTTCTGCTCCTTACTTAATATCTCCTGCTTTTAGCAGCTTGGACAATTCACTGGCTAGTGTTAAAGCTTTTTGTGCTAATTCTACACTTAATCCACCAGCTCCGCAACTAGGAGTTATTATGCTTGACTTTAACAATAATTCTCTGTCAATACCCTTATCACAAAGATAATTAAGAGCTTTTGCCAATATATCTTTTAATTCATTGATGTCTGTTTTTTCTAATGCATCAACATCAAGAGTAGGCACAATCCCCCAGGCTATCATGCCACCTCTTTTTAAAAAGTCCTCTATCTCTTTTGAATACAAAGAAAGGCTTTCAGAAAAAGCATAAGCATCAAAATTAAGAACATCTACTTGGCTAGATGTTACCAAAGACCAATCTGTCTTACCGCAGCAGTGAACACCAACTAAAGCACCGTTTTCTTTCATTATATTAGCAATTTCATCAATACAAGATAAAATATCTTCTTTTGACACAGTTAAAAAAGCAGATGTCCCATACTGAGATATACTTGGCTCATCCATGAACATCACTGGTATGCTATTTGGTGAAACCTCTTTAAAGTGCTTCAGTTGCCATAAAGCTTTTAAAGTCAACCCTTTTACTGCGACTTCTCTTAATGTGTCATCATAAAAAGCACATTTTTTTTCTCTATCAACCAACGATGTGGTATAAGTAAACGGCCCTACGATTTGGCCTTTAATAGCGATTGGTTGGGTTTTCTTTAATATATTTAAAAATTCGTCAAAAGAGGAACAGTATTTATCAGAAATAGCGTACTTATCAAGCAAATTCCAGTTCTTTTCACTGACTATTTCTTCATAGTCCATAAAAAATTCTTCCAACTGCTCAAAAAAGCTTTCATCTTCCTGATCTATATACCATCTATCATCAGCTTCATCAAAGATAACACCAGGGACTTTTTCATTATACTGCACCATCATATCTTCCTCAGGACTTAGGTTTCCCAATTGAGGCCAAAACGGAAAATCTGGAAAGGATTTTGTTATCAAGTCCAGTGCGTCTTTCGAATTTGTATGTGGCAAGCTCCCAACTCCTGTTGCTAGCTTTTGTAGTTTTTCTTTGCTCATAATCTCCTCCCTCTCTTAAATTTTAAATATAAAGCTTTACTCTAACAGTTCTTTAACAAAATTTGGCAAAGCAAACGCTGACTTATGAATGTCTTTATTATAATATTTTGTTTCTTTTTCTATTTCTGCCTGAATCTCTTCATTGATAAACTCAAGCGGCTTTGTGTCATTTGAACAGAAGCACCAGCTCCAATATCCTGCCGGATAGGTTGGTATAGGTGCTACGTATGTATGAACGTTAGGAAATACTTTATTTAATAGCTTATAAATTAGCTGTATTTCTCTTTTATTACAAATAGGCGATTCAGATTGAGCAGCCATAATGCCATTTGGCTTAAGAGCCTGCTTTACATTTGTATAAAATTCTTCTGTAAACAAACCTTCACCAGGTCCTAAAGGATCAGTAGAATCTATTAAAATTACATCAAAGCAGTTTTTCTGAGCAGCTATATAAGCAACACCATCTCTAACTTGAATATCCACCTTAGGGTCATCTAACTTACCCGCGATGGTTGGTAGATATTTTTTGCTGGCTTCAATAACTTTTCCATCTATTTCACAAAGCACAACTCCTTCTACAGATGGATGTTTTAAAACTTCTCTTATTGTACCGCCGTCACCACCGCCAATAACCAAAACCTGCTTCGGCTCAGGATGACTTAATAATGGAATATGACTTATCATTTCATGATAGATAAATTCATCTTTTTCTGTAGTCATTACAAGGCCGTCTAAGTATAGCACTTTGCCATAAAAATGCGTATTAAGTATATCTATTTGCTGAAATTCTGATTTTTCGCTGTATAAAACATCTTTTACTTTAAGAGAGATGCCTAAGCCATCATCATGTTTTTCTGTATACCACAAGTCCAGGTTCACTTATATATTCCCTTTCTTAAAATTTTTTACTCTATTTCACCAAAATAAGAAATAATCATATCATTTATAGCAGCTGCCTTTTAAATTGACAGCAGCTATAAACCATTTATTTTATTAAACTTGCTCCATAACTTGGAAAGGAACTTTAATAATTTCTTGATTTCTAGGGTCCATTAATCCTCTTTTAAGCTCTGAATAAGATCCATTTTTAGAATTCAAGCCTTCTTTTAAATAATTAAATGCAACCATTGGATCTGTAGTATCTCCACATGTGAATAAATCTACAGCTGCATAACCAAATTCTGGCCAAGTATGTATGGTTAAATGAGATTCTGAAATTATAATTACGCCGCTTACACCGTATGGACTAAACATATGAAAGTTTTTTTCTATTACTGTAGCTTTGCTTTTGATTGCAGCATCTGTCATTAACTGCTCAATCAATTCAACGTTATTTAAAACATTAGAATCACAATCGAAAAATTCAGCTAAAATATGACGTCCTAAATGTGTTGACTTTGATAGTTCTGTTTTAAACTGCTCTTGTAGTTTCAATTTGTGTTCACTTTCTTTTTTTCTAACCTACCTAAACAACAAGTTTGCTCAATATATCTTGAAAAAGATTACCATGCAATTAATTAAGAATCAAGAAATTCGAGTACCAGCCATTATTTACGGGTGATCAACATCACCTAATAAAATTCACATTTGATGTTTATGTAAAATATACTAAGTAACAATACTTGCCTATAATAGAGTTTTTATCGTATTTTTTTACCAAAGTTTACAATGTTATTAGATTAAATAAACAATTATGATTTGTCAAAAGAAAAATTAGTATAAATGTTATAATAATTGCGGACACCTGATTGATCAAGAGTATAATGAACAGAGATAGGTTATGAGTATTGAACAAGAACTAAAAAAATTAATCGCACAAATAAAAGCAACACCATCAGATTTAAAGTTAAGGAGAGATTATGCTAATTTGCTTCTTGAAAATGAGTATTATGAGGAGTGCTTGCAAGAATATAATCATTTGATCAATATTTTTAAGGAAGATGCAGAACTTTTTTACAATATTGGCATTGCACACGAGCGATTAAAACAATATGTGCAAGCAGAGCAAGCTTATAAAAAAGCTATAAGCCTAAACCCTACTGATTCTGATTTTCATTATAACCTCGGCTACTTGTACGACCAACAAAACAGAGTTGATGAAGCTATTCAAGAATATCACAATGCTTTAGAATTAAATGGCGAAGATCAAAGCGCCTGTTTTAATCTGGCATATTTATATTCATCTTTAAACCAATCAGAAAAAGCTATTAAATATTATTTGGCAGCCATAGAATTAAATGATGAAGATGTTTATGCTCATTTTGACTTGGCATATGAGTACAAAAAACAAGGTGATACAGATAAAGCTCTTAAAAAATATATAGATGTAATCCGCATAAGTCCCGATTATAGCTGGGCTTATTATAATATTGCTTCTATATATCATGAACAAGGCAATACTGATGAAGCTTTAAACTATATAAAAAAAACAATAGATTTAAACCCTAAGGATATACAGGCAATAAAAAGTTTTACTAACCTGGCAATAAACCAAAAAGAATTAAATCTTGCTATAAATACCTTAGAAAATATTGTTATCCAAAATCCTGAGAACGGAAACATACATTTTTGCATGGCACAGGTATACAAATTGCTTAAAGAATATGATGATGCTATTTTTCACCTAAATAAAGCCCTAGAATTAAAAGATACTCTTAATATGCCTCAAGCCAAAATTATAGAAAATCTTTCTGATATTAAAAGTTTAATTAAATAGTTATTCAAATTTTATAAAAAATCAGAAAATTTTAGCAATAATCAAAAAGATATTGTTTTTATATAATTACAGGGAAAACAGCATGAGTAACTATGTCGAAAGGCGATGAGGTACGAAAAATACTATTAAATATAAAAAAAGCACTTATTTATAAGTGTAAATAAACTAGCAAGTCCATAAGTAGACCGTATAGTACTATTTTTCAAATACTTTTGGGATTATTCAAGTGGATAATGGTTAATTAGATAAGCTCTTTCTAATTATAATCTTAAATTTATTTTTGAAGCAGAATAAAAATACGGGGTGAATTATAGTAAAAAATTTTACTTACAACTTATTTATTAAGAATAGCTAATTGCGAAAGGAGGATGTGAATCCAGCTATAGCACAAAGTGATATATGCTTATAAAGAAAAACATTTTAGCTCTATATACAATCTTTGTAATTTATGATAATGTTTTAAATTATATAATTTTTTGTCCAAAATAGAGGTTATAGTAGTAGTTTGGTTGTTTATTAAAAACTAAATATCAAAAGGAGAATAGCTTTGGAAATTAAAATCCTTGGGTGTGAAAACACTAAGGGAGAAATGCTTGCTCTGAATACGGAAAAAGCTCTGTTAGCTTTGGGAATTCAAGCTGATTTGAGCCTGACTGAAGATTACCTAGAAGTTCTCCAATATGGTGTAATGACTACGCCATGTTTAATTATTGATGGTCAAGTCAGATCTGTTGGGCAATCACCGGATGTTAATGACATTAAAAAACTTTTAATGTTGTAACTTCAAACATTTGGCAACTATTAACGGTTACTTAAAGCATTTTTAAGTAACCGTTTTTGCCATATTAAGCTATAAAAGTTTATTTTATTTGACCTTTTGTATGTTTTTGTTCAGCTGTTTCAGCCGTAGCAGGCTTTTCTTTCTTAAACACAGAAAAAATACTTTTCTTTTTTTTGAACTTAACGCGTCTATATATCTCTTGAATAGTATTTTGGTCTCGTTTAGATATCGAATTTGCCGTAAAATCTTCATGCATTATATCTTTTGGGTCAGGGCTATGTCCGTATAGGCCAATAGCATGTCCTATTTGATGCATAGCTATTTGTTTTATCTTTTGCTTTGCTTGCTCTTTAGTCATACCTTTAGTTACTTTAGTATTAATTTTAACATTGTTAGCTGTAACATTTGAACCATAAGCTTTGTACTGTAGCACAGGCGATGCTACTGAGCTTCCCGCATAACCCAAAGTACCCACAAGAGGTACACCTAATAAACCTCCGGCAAGCATTGCAATCATAGAACCTGTTCTAACAAGCATATTGGCTTTTTGATATTTCATCTTCTGTTTTTTAACCGCAATATCGTCAGTTGTTAACATTGGCCGCCATGCGTAATCTTCAAATTCTTCTTGCCAAGTTACATATATATCAGCTTTTTGAGGATCATATAATACGGAAAACTTTAGTTTATCGTTTGTTGCCTTTTCCCATTCTTTAAGAGCTTCTCTAACTGCTTTTTCGTATGTTCTATTATATGGTTTTACCTTTGCGCTACTTATATAAACTTTTATTGGCATATGTCCGAATACATTTACCTGCCCTTTACTCTGTTCATAAATTTCTTGGATATAATTTTCTGGATTGCCCGCCAAATGAGAAACTTCTTCTGGCATTAAAGCTCTTTTTAATCTATCTACACGTATAATCAAGCCTTCCTGATCAAAACTCTTGCCAATTACTTGAGTTTCTAAAGTTTTTATTCTATCCATAAGCGCTAACTCATTATTTGATTTTCCAAATAATTTTTTTTCCATCCTGCTTACTGAATCGGGTATGGAACTATCAGGTTGGGCTTGATATTTAGGAACCGGTCGTTGGCCACTTTGCTCAGCTGATGCTATCTGAGCTAGCAATTCATTTGCACTCTGCTTTTGCTCTTCCAATGTAGCATAAGTTAGTACAGACTGCGCACTTTGCTTTGCAGATTTTAAATCACCTATATAAAAATAATCAGATGCTCTTGCAAACAAAATATCAGCCATTAGCTCTTTTGCATCAGTATTATTGGGCTGCTCTTCCAGTACTTTATTACAATATTTTATAGATTCTTCAAATTTTCTATCATTAGCAAGATCAAAAGAATAGCTAAGATACGCTGTAATGTAATTTCTTTTGTAGGCAGGTATTTGGTATTCTTTATAAGCTTTTTCGTAGTATTCACCAGCTGTTTTAAAATCTCTTTTTTTATATGCCTGATGTGCTATATTACCATAGTGATTGGCCTGCTCTTGATCATTTGCGGCTAAAGCATTAACATTTATGCTGCTTGCTAAAAGCACAAATAGTAAAGCAAGAGATATTAATTTCTTTCTAGATTTTGAATTTAAGTAATAAGCTTTCATGTTTATCCCCAACCTTAAAAAAAGTTACATTTGAATAATCTGAAAAATATTTTTAAGTTAGCATACTATCATTCTAGCTGTTAATCTAAAATTTTTCATAAGCTATATTACCTACTGCGTTGTAACATTTTTCTGCCAATAATAAAATTTAGCTAATAAGCACTATAAAGAATCTCAAATACATTTGTTTATTCATATTTATTTCAGTAATATAAATATCTTAAAAAATATATTGGCTAGCCTTGCTTTAACTTCTCATAAAAGCTTTTAACAAACTCAATAGCATCTTCTTTGGTGTTAACCTCTCCAGAAAGCTGCATTTCCTTTAATTCTATCTTTATATCACCTATTATACGTCCAGGCTCAATATCTAATAATTTCATAATCTCATTTCCATCAATCAATTCAAACACATCCTGAACTTTAGGCATAAATTCTTTATATCTGTTTAAAAACCATTCAAGCACTTTAACATCATATTTCATTCTTAATGGAGTAATCTCAGGGCCCTGCGTGCTTAATCTATCTGCCATAGCAATCATAATTAGATCAGGTGTATATTTGTCTATTCGCCTAAATAGTCTTGATAATGCCTTTATAGAAACACTATGAGTAAAGTCAAACTCTTCTTCATTTTTTTCAAATCGTTTTAATAAATACTCGTCTGTCTTAATCAGCTGATTGGGATATAAATGATGCCTAATCATTTTAAAGATATATTTAACAGCATTTTTGGTAAACTTTAGGTCTTTAAGCAAGTCCTCAGCCTTTTTAGCCCCAACTTCTTCATGCTTTAAAAACCTATGGCGTCCATCATCTTCAATATTCCACGTTTCAGGCTTGCCATAATCATGAAGTAAAGCTGCAATTTTTAATAAAGGATAATACTTAATACCCATAGATGCTTCCTGCTCAAGTTTTTCTGCAACCCACTCCGGCAAGCTTTCTACAAGAGTTTCTACTTGTCTTACAACCTCAAAAGAATGATCAATCAAGCAAAGGTGATGATAACTACTGGGCGGTATTTTTTCTTGATCTTTTAAATCTGGAAAAATTTCATAAAGAAAACCTGTTTCCTTCATCAATTTAAGAATTTCAACAGAACTTTTTGCCTGAAAAAGTTTAATAAGCTCAATATGAATTCTCTCGTTGGCAACTTCGTGTATTAAACTTTTATGTTGTTCTAGCAACTCAATAGTATATTTATCTATTTTAAAATCCAGCTTTGCTGCAATCCTAAACCCCCTTAAAATCCTTAAAGGGTCGTCCTTTAGGTTCGATTCAGACACCACTCTAATAGTTTTATTATCAAGATCTGCAAGCCCGTTAAATGGATCAATTAACTCTGCTTTATTATCACCAATTTTAAGCGCAAGACTGTTAATCGTATAATCTCGCCTATTTAAGTCATCATCAATATTATTTTTAGTACATTTAGCAAAGTCTAGGGTATTTTTTTTGTCCCTGAGAACAACCCTTGCAATATCTAATTCTTCATCAAGTACTATAAAGTATGATTCTAGTTTATCAGCTACTTTGCGCGCCAACTCAATTGCACTTTCTCCAACAACCGCATAATCTTTGTCGTGACAATCTTTTTTTAATAGCAAATCTCTAATATATCCGCCGACTAAATAAATCTCCGTGCCACCCTCGCAGCATTCCAAAACACTTTTATTAATAGGACTGTCTAAAATATAATCATAATTCGTATTCATAAATAATATTACCTATAGCTGTCAACGCTGCTGTTTCTGCTCTCAAAATCAAATTCCCCAGTGTAACGGATAAAATATTATTACTGTGCAATAATTCTATCTCTTCATCAGAAAACCCACCCTCAGGACCAATTATAACAAGAATATTATTAACTTTATTTTCAGTACTAAATTTTTGTAAAAAAGACTTTATAGAATGTTCTGTTTTTTTCTCAGAGCATACCAGTTTTATATCAAAATCTTTTAAATTGGCTACTTCTTGCAATGTTAAAATCTTATCAATGCGTGCGATACCCGTTCTTTTACATTGTTTTGCAGCTTCGTAGCTTATTTTTTGCCAGCGTTGCATTTTAGATACTTTATCTTTTTCATCGTCGAGTTTAACAACAGTGTGTTTGCTTGTATATGGAATAATCTCGCTAACCCCCAATTCTGCTGCTTTTTGAATTACAATACTTTGTTTGTGAGACTTTAGTACACTTTGGGCGAGAACTATATTATTTTTTAGCTTTCGCTCACCTTTGTAACTTTCTATAACTTTCGTTGTAACTAATTCTTTATTAACAGATTTAATTTTACAACTATAAATTACCCCCTTTTGTGCACAAACCAGAACGATTTCGTCCCCTTTTTTTAATCTGATAACATTAGTGATATGGTAAATATCGCTTTGATTAGTAATTAAAATTTCTTCATTATTAATATCTTTTTTCTGTATAAAAAACTGTGGCATTATGTTTTCCTTTGAAAGTTTTTTCTCTTTTATTGCTGGATCATGACCATTATATTTAAAATTTTTTTATTGTTTTTTATTTTTTTTAAAACTCGCCCATTTTCATACTAAAGTATAGTTTTTGCTTGGTGGCCAGTAAAAAGCTTTTAAGATAAGCTTTTAAGCCATAAAATAAAAAAATCTTCTCCTTTAAATAACGTAGACATTACAAAAATTAATTCAAGCTCAAAACAACTATAAATATTGACTTTTAGAAAAAGTTAAGAAATTTTAAAAAAAAGTATTAAAGTTTCGTTACAAACTTTCGATATAGAAAACAGAGAAACAAATCAAACCAAAGTTTAGATTTTTAAAACAAAAGTTTGAACTTGGGAGGAAAGTAAAAAACTAAATAGGTTCAAAAACCAAAAGTTTACAAACAACGAGAAAGTATAAATTGTATTTTATTAACTTTACAGGGAAGTAGTAAAAATACAGGGAGTTTGTTATGTCACTAATAATTAACAACAATATTTCATCGTTGGTGGCCCAAAGGGGCATGCAGCGCAATACGATGAATATTACACAAACAATCGAAAGGTTATCAACTGGTTTACGGATAAACCACGCGAATGACGACGCAGCCGGACTATCGATTTCGGAAGGATTGAGAGGGCAGATAAGAGGCAATAACCAAGCACTTAACAATGTCCAAGACGGTATCAACATGTTACAAGTAGCCGAAGGTGGCTTTAATGTAATTAACGATAGTGTACAAAGAATTAGAGAACTATGTGTCCAAGCATTGAACGAGACATATGGCTCAACAGAGAGACAAGCTATTCTAGATGAAATTACTGCAAGACTTGCAGATATTGATAGAATTGCAAGTTCTACGCAGTTTAATAAAATCCCATTATTGGACGGCTCTGTGTCTGTAAATGCAAGATTACAGGTTGGTCCTAACTCAGGAATCACTGTGAACACAATTGATATAGCACCGGTACTTACTAATGTAAAATCATCTGCTCTAGGCAGTGTAGGTATTGCTTTATCGCTTACCGGCGCAACACTAACTGGTGGAAACTGGGCTACATCTATGATCAGAACTTACCTTGATAGATTAGATGAAGCTGTATACGATATAGCCAGTAAGCGATCAGCTATAGGTGCGATTCAAAACAGGTTAGAAGGTGCAGTGCAAAACTTGCAGATTATGAATGAGAATCTAACACATGCCGAATCTAGAATTAGAGACTTAGATATAGCTAAAGCCTCTGCAGAATTGACAAAGGCGCAAATCTTGCAGCAAGCTTCAGCAAGTGTGTTATCTCAGGCAAATCAAATACCGCAATTAGCGCTTTCATTATTGAGATAATAATTAATAAGATAATATATAAATTAATAACACAACTAATGTTTAACAGCAGGATCATATTTCTGTTATGAACGAGAATACGCTTAGTGTACTTGAACATAACGAACATAAATCGACTGAAATAAATTTGCCGCGTGCTGTACAGCTTTATACTGCCTGTGATAGCTATCGCAAGTTTACTCAGAAAGATTTAACCTGTAATTGTAAGTAATTACTATGATGACAGTAATTAAACAGTTAGACTGTTAAAATTGTAATGACTTTCAGAAATTATAATTATACTTTCCCTGTATTTAGGGGTTAGCTTAGGCTGACTCCTTTTTTCTATTCTTTAGTTTTTCTCAAAATAAATTAAAGTAAAACGCATTTACTGCTAATTTTTTAGCTGTTTTGTTTTAGAGGCTGTCTGAAAAGTTTATCATTTAGCTAATCGCTTAAGCATTAAATGTAACATTGCCAGATAAATGATACTTTTGCTACTCTCTGTAGAGTATTC